>CALGLY010000330.1 GCA_937959095.1 uncultured Saprospiraceae bacterium | reverse complement strand
TTACGCCCACCGCACTCGCCAAAAAGACAGGCGAGAAAAAGGGCATCTTCAAGCTCTTGTTGGTGAAGTCATTGAAATAAGGCAAACAGATGGCCGCCAGCAATAAACCAACAAGCAAGGCGAAAAAGCTCATCACCAATGATTCTGATAAAAACTGCCCGATGAGTTGTTGGCGCATGGAACCAATGACTTTGCGAACACCCACTTCTTTTGCCCGATTGGAGGAACGCGCGGTGGAAAGATTCACAAAATTAATCATGGCAATAAAGAGGATAAAAAGCGCAATCACTGCGAACATCCACACATACCGAATGTCGCCATTCTGCTGTAGTTGCGGTGCAAAGCCTTGTGATTTCAGGTGAATATCTGTGAGTGGTTGTAAGGAAATATCATAACGTGATCCAGATTTCGCAAAGGTTTCAAAATCCATATTGAGTTGCTGTTTGAATTGCGGTCCAATATATTTTTCACGAAAAGCGAAGAACTTCTGTTTTAGGACTTCAGGCTTTGCCTTTGGAGCAAGTAAGGCGTAAGTATAGTAAGCATTGCCTAGCCAATTACCCTCCATTTCATCGCCAAGTGTCTCCATAGACATAAAATAGTCGAATTGAAAATGTGAATTTTCAGGAATATTGTCAATCACGCCTGTAATTTCATACGTAGTTTCTGGATTGTCATTTAGCACTAGTACCTCCCCTATTGGACTTGATTGAGCAAATAATTTTTCAGCTATCCGCTCTGTAATAACTATTTTGAAGGGTTCATCTAAGCCAACTTCTCCTTGCTGTATAGGCAAGTCAAATAATTCAAAAAATTCTGGGTCAGCATACACAAATTTTTCTTCAAAACTACTATTTTTCACTTCTGCACGGCGTACATAATTTGTTCCTGCATTCAGAAAGTTCGTGTTGAGTCGTGCTGCTTTTTCAATTTCAGGAAAATCGGTGGCTAAAGTTGCAGCCAAAGGCGCAGGTGTATTAGTCCCCATCACTTCCTGATTATTAAAATTAATATCGAAAGCTACGCGATAGATCCGTTCCGATTTTTCATGGAAACTATCGTAGCTCCATTCGTCTTTCAGATGCAGACTGATGATGAGACAACATGCGATACCTACTGCTAATCCCATCACATTGATGAAGGTGTAGAGGCGTTGCTTGAAGAGTTGTCGGAAGGCGACTTTTATGTGATTCTTGAACATTGTTGCTGTTTTCTCATAGGACTTCGCCCTATGTTAGTGATGTTGCCCCTTTGGGGCTTTGGATGAGGGTCATTTTCAATGGCCATCCTCTAATAGATTGATTATGCTCCTTTCTTATTCGCTTCGTAGGCTTTCTACTCATACGGGTTGAATCACTCGCTTCGAAGTGATTCTACTGGATTCGCCACCGCAGCACGGATACTCTGAAAACTCACCGTGAATAAGGCAATACCAATAGCACAAAGACCTGCAACAAGAAAAGTCCACCATTGCATATCAATGCGATAAGCAAAGTCTTGTAACCACTGCTCCATAAAATAATAAGCAATGGGCGAAGCAATAACCAAAGCTAGTAGTATAAGCTGCATGAAGTCTTTGGAGAGTAAAGTCAAAATATTACTTGTGCTTGCTCCCAATACTTTTCGGATACCGATTTCCTTGGTGCGCTGTCGTGTGATGTAAGTGATTAAGCCCAGAAGCCCTAAGCAAGCAAGTAGAATGGAGACTAAGGTAAAGCTACTCAGCATCGAAGCTAAACGCTCTTCGGAGCGATATTGTGCTTGTAAATTGTCGTCCATAAACGTATAGCGGAAAGGCGTAGCAGGCGCGAATTGCGACCAAAGGGTTTCGATTTTATCGAGGGTTTCTGCTGCCATGCCTGATGTGAGTTTGACGGCCAAGCTGGAACGCCCCAAATCGTAGGAATCGGAGGAATCGTGAAAGAGTGCAAAGGGTTCGATTCCATAGCGGGAGGAACGTTGATGAAAATTCTTCATTACGCCGACCACCTCATATTGTCGATTTCTATCGCCCGGATAGGTGAATTGTTTACCGATTGGATTTTGCCAGCCTAATAGACGCGCAGCAGCTTCATTGATGATAATAGCCGTAGAATCTAAGCTGCGGTTTTCATCAAAATTGCGGCCTGCTGCTAGTTGAATATTCATAGTAGGTAAAAAATCATCGTCCACCATATAGGAATAGAGGGTTACATCCTCTAGTTCTGTTTTATTTGCTTCGCTTTCTGGGATATAAAAATCGGCGAAGACATTGCCGTCCCCTGGCAAATCTGTTGAGATACTCACGGCTTTCACCTCGGAAAACTTCAGTAACTCTTGCTTGAAGGCTTCGCTTTTTGTGCTGAGGGATTCTGCATTCGGAATGACAAGAAGATTATCTTTGTCCATTCCTAAATCGCCATTGATAGAGTAATTGATTTGTTCCAAAACGACCAATGTACAAATCACTAAAGCAATAGAAATCGCAAATTGAAAGACGACCAAGCCATTGCGTATCCAAGTGCTACCTCCTTTAGCAGTACTCATACGACTTTTCAGTACGCTAAGTGGTTGAAAATGGGATAAGTAAATAGAAGGGTAAATGCCTGCCAATAGTCCTGCCGATAGCGGCAAAACAGCTAAGGCAATCAATCCCCAAGTTTTGCTTAAATCACTGAAAACAATTGTTTGATTCATTACCGAATTGAAACTAGGCAATAAAAAATAAACCAATACTACACCCAAAATCCCCGATACAAGTGCATATAACATAGCTTCGGAAAGGAATTGGCGCACTAAAATGGCACGACTAGAACCCAAGAGTTTGCGCACCCCAACTTCTTTGGCACGCGCAAGAGAACGCGCCGTCGTAAGATTCATGAAATTGATGCAAGCCAATAGAAGGATAAAAAAACCAATCGTACTGAAAATATAAACTTCTTCTATATCACTTTTTGTGCCAAGCCGAGAGGAAACATCTGGGCTATATAAATGCACATCGGAGAGAGGAAGAAGGGACAATTCCCAACGATTTCCTTCTGCAAAAAAATCGTCCAAATTTTGTCCTATTCTATCGAAGGCACTCGCCGCATGCTGATGCACCATAGCAGGAAATTTCTGTTCCAAACTTGCGACTTGTGTCGTATTCATCGGGGCATTCAAGCGCACATAGGTATCTACTTGCAACCAAATCCAACTCCAACTAAAGCGTTCCACATTTTTAGAAGAGGCTATCGGGGCAAGCATATCGAATTGTAAAGAAGAATTGCGAGGTAAATCTGCCAGAATCCCCGTTACCGTAAAGAGTTCCTTTTCCAATTCAAGACTTTTGCCAATGGCAGGTGCATCACCAAAGTATTTTTTCGCTATTGTTTCCGTCAGCACAAGCGCATTGGTGCCTTCCAAACAGGTTGTTGCTTCCCCTTCGAGTAATGGAAAAGAAAAAAAGCTCAAAAAATTAGAATCAACAAGCCACAGGTTCGATTCTGTGAACGCTTCTGCTTCGTTTTGTAGTACCACATCGCCGGGCATATAGTGCCGCGTGAAGCTTTCTATTTCAGGAAATTCTGCCTGCAAAGTCGTCCCAACTGGCGGTGACGTATTGGAAGTCGTAAATGCTTCTCCTCCGAAAGAGGCGAAAAGATTCACTTGATAAATTTGTTCCCTGTCCTCGAAATCGTCATCAAAACTCAATTCTTGCTGCACATACAGCACGAGGAGAAAACAAGCCGTCAGGCCCATTGTTAGTCCTAAAACATTAATGAACCCATAGAATTTATGCTTTCTCAAATTTCGGATTGCTATTTTCCAGTTCATTCTTTTTGTTTTATTCGCTTCGAAGTGATTCTACTGGATTTGCCAAGGCTGCTTTCACACTCTGAATGCTCAAAGTGAATAAAGCAATGCCTACTGCTGCGACTCCTGCGAGCGCGAACATCCACCACTTCAACTCAATACGGTAAGCATAGTCTGTAAGCCAGTTGTGCATCAAATACCAAGCAATTGGCGTGGCTACTAGGAAGGCTAAAAGTACTAATCGGATAAAATCCTTAGATAGTAATGCTACGATGTTGAATATACTTGCGCCAAGTACTTTTCGGATACCAATTTCTTTGGTACGCTGTTCGGTAGCAAAGATGGTCAGTCCGAGTAGACCTAAGCAGCAAGTAAAAATAGAAAGTCCTGCAAAGAGCCACGCCAATTTGCTCAGTGATAATTCAGATTGGTATAATTCATTATAGTCGTCGCTTGCAAATTCATATTCGAAAGGGGCTTTCGGGTTATATTTTGCTACTATCGTTTCGAGCTGTGCAAGCGTACTTTGTATCTCTTTTGTTTCTAATTTAAGGTAAATTTCGTCCATATTCCCAGGGGCTAGATATAGTATCATGGGATCTATTTTCTGACGCAATGGACTGATATGAAAATCTTTGACTAATCCTACAATTTGCCCTATATGTTCATCGCCCCAATTCAATTTTTGCCCTACTGGATTTTCCATACCCATTACTTTTGCTGCTGCCTCATTGACAATGAAATTCATGGAATCTAGCGCGTACGTGGATAAAAAGTCCCGCCCATCGAGCAACTCAACATCTGTTGTTTTTATAAAATCATAATTTGTACTAACGGTCACAATGGCTACATCTTCATCTTCGGCTTTTCCATCCCAATGAATCGAGCCTGTATTGCTTCCTACTAAACTCAAGCGTGTATTGCTAGAAGAAACACTAGAAATAGCAGGTAATCGAAGAAGCTCTGCTTTCAGTACATCATAATTGGAACTTAGTACTTCGCTCTGCACAGGAATGTAGAGCAATTGTTCTTTGGCATAGCCTAAGTCTTTTTCTTGTAGATAATTAATTTGCTTTACTACCACGCCAGTACAAATAATGAGTGCAATAGCAACGGTAAATTGCCCTACTACCATTGCGCGCCGAAATCGCTGCTGTCCACGTCCTTTTTTAAATTTATTAGCAAGGGCATTTACAGGCTTAAAACTCGAAAGCAATAAAGAAGGATAAGTAGCTGCCAAAACCGTAGTACCCATAAAAATACTACCTAACAACATCCAAATTTCAGGCTGACTAAGTGTAAGTAAGATTTCGGTTTTTGCAATATCATTGAAATAGGGTAAACTCAATTTCGTTAAACCAACCGCTATGAGTAAGGCGAAGAATACGGTGATAAGGGTTTCTGTGAAAAACTGATACACTAAGGCAAAGCGTTTCGCGCCTGCTACTTTTCGGATACCGATTTCTTTCGCGCGTCGGCTTGCAAAAGCCGTAGAAAGATTCATAAAATTGATGCAACAAATTAGCATTATAAGCAACCCAATAATACCTAGCATTCGGACTTTTTGAATACCACCGCCGCCTGCATATACCCCATTCTCAAAATTGCTATATAGATAGGTATCTTCGAAGCATTGTAAGAATAAATCGGTCTCTTTTTGCCTATCTTCTTTGTGCAACATACCTTTTATTTTTTGCTGCACATTCGCTAAACTTGCTCCTTCTTTTAGCAATACCCAAGTTCTTGCTCCATTGTTGCCCCAATTACTGAGCCATTCATTCTCGGCAAAGAATTTTTGAAAAGGTAATACATAATCAAATTGCAGACTAGACACACTCGGAATTTTTTCCATCACAGCCGAAACGGTATAAATACCTTCATCTACCACCTCTATGGATTGCCCTACTGCTCGCTGATCTGGGAAATATTTTTCAGCAAGTTTCTTAGAAATCACAACTTCATTGGGTGCTTGAAAAGCTGTTTCAATATCGCCTTCTGCAAAAGGAAATGTAAATAATTGAAAAAACGTACTATCAGCATAAAAGCCCCTTTCTACCGTAGTAGTC
>CALGLY010000329.1 GCA_937959095.1 uncultured Saprospiraceae bacterium | reverse complement strand
GCTGGATGACGATGGAAGAATTGATTTATGATGAAAAAGGCGTTTTAAAGTCTTCCAATTTAGCGAATTATAAGATTCCTGATATTTATTCTGTACCAAAGGAAGTTAGCGTTCAATTTTTGGAAACGGAAGGCAGCGAATTAGCTATTCTAAAATCAAAAGCCGTCGGCGAACCTCCTTTGATGTATGGCATCGGGGCGTATTTTTCTTTGGCGAATGCCATCTTGGCTTTTAATGAGCAAGCAACGATTAGCTATTCTGCGCCAATGACGACGGAGAAGGTCTTGCTTAGTTTATATAGTTAGGAAGTAGGTCAAAAATACGGTAAGACAGTGCAAATTTTGAGTATGAATTAGCGTTACTCTGTCACCAAAATGGCTGTATTAATAGCCAATAAGTCTTTTATCAATTCCTCATTGCTCTCTGGCGCGATGTAGATTGTATCGAATTTATTGTATTTGATAATCAGTCCTTTCTCCGCAAGGGCAGGTTTCAATCCTACCATTAGCATTTTACCCTTCGTGATGGAACGAATACGCTGAATATCAATTTTCCCTCGTATAAAAGCGGACTTATAACGGAGTTCTTCTCCTTCAATACTATAGTACCGTGTAAACTAAATATCTTATAATTTATGACTGCTTCTTTTTTCCCTCTTTTTCGTTACAAAATCGGGCTTCATAACTAGTTATGTTCCCGACTTTGCGCCTCAAAGAGCAAAAAAATAAGCGCGGTCAAAATTATAACCTATTTAATTTACACGGTACTATAGGAGGTATCGAAATAAATCCATAGAAATAAGAAGAGCGGAGATAGCGTGAGTAGTAGCAATAGCGGATTGCTTAATATGCCTTCGCTGTCTAGGAGCAGGATGCAGCCAACGAGCAGGAAAAGCCCTAGCATCACATATAGGAAGAAGCCTGTTTTTTTTGCTGGATAGATTTTCATGTTATTTAAAATAGTCAAAGCAGGTTTAAAATTATTCTGAAATTTAAATAAAATCACTTTTCTACCAAAACCAGTTCGATAAGAAAGACCAGTTATTCGACTTTCACACATTTCCTACTTCCCTTCGATTGAAATGTAGGGCCGCTTCCTAATTTTTTGTTATATTCATCGCCAATTAATCGTAGAAAAGTATATATTATATGCAATTGACATTTTATGGACATGCTTGCTTTGGTGTAGAAATGGGAGGCAAGCATCTTTTAATAGATCCTTTTATCAGTCCAAATCCTGCGGCGGCAGCAATAGATGTGGATAGTATTCCTGCGGATTATATTTTAGTTTCGCATGGACACGAAGATCATCTTGCGGATGTAGAACGTATCGCAAAACGGACGGGTGCATTGATTGTATCAAATTATGAAGTAACTTCTTGGTTTGGTGCAAAAGACCTAAAAGGACATCCACTGAATCATGGAGGAAAAAAGACCTTCGACTTTGGTACAGTGAAATATGTAAATGCGATTCATACAAGCAGTCTGCCTGATGGCTCGAATGGGGGTGATCCAGGCGGTTTTGTGATTTGGAATGATGCCTTTTGCCTTTACTTTGCAGGCGATACGGCACTTACTATGGACATGAAACTCATCCCGATGACTTGCCCAAAACTAGACCTTGCTATCCTGCCTATCGGCGATAATTTCACGATGGGCTACGAGGATGCGGTCATAGCAAGTGATTTTATAGGATGTAATAAAATAGTAGGTTGTCATTATGACACCTTCGGTTATATAAAGATTGACACATCGACAGCACAAAAAACTTTTTCGACTAAAGGAAAAGAGTTAGTTTTGCCGGCGATTGGAGAAACGCTTGTATTTTAAGCATATGAATTTGACGAGTTGATAATTTGAGCATCTGTTTAGATGTTAAAAAAAACTGTCCTTAAAAACATCAATTTATGAAATTAGCGTACAAAAATGTAACTCCTGAGGTTTATGCGGGTTTGAAAGAAGAGATGAATAAGATTGGAGTTTCGATAGAAGGGGATAAAGGGAACATCGCTACAAAGGGAATCAAAGGAAGTTTTGATCGAGATGTAGATAAGCACACCCTTGAAATCGTCATTGATAAAACGCCTATGTTGATGCCGCGTAGTTTGGTGGCAAACCAAATTACGAATGCTATCAAACGACTTGGTGGCGAGGTAGTATAGGATTACTCTGAGTTATTGGATAATTCTAAATAAGAGGCAAACCAATCTCCTATTTAGGAAGTTATATCTATTCACATTGAATTTTCGATTTAGGTAAGAGCTAAAAGAGCTATTATTTTATTTTACCCTTTCCTAAATGGAAAAAGAATACGGAAGAATGGGTAGGTTATTTTTTACCTACTCCCATAATTAAATACAATGGGAAAAGTAGTTGCAATTGCAAATCAAAAAGGGGGCGTTGGAAAAACGACCACTGCGATTAATCTGTCCGCTTGTTTAGCGATTTTAGAGAAAAGAGTACTTTTAATAGACTCTGACCCTCAAGCGAATAGCACCTCGGGAGTGGGCGTTGATGTGGACGAAGTAGAATTGAGCATTTATGATTGTCTTGTGAATGGGATAGCCCCTAAGGAAGCAATTGTAGAAACCGAAACACCAAATCTATATTTAATTCCTTCTAGCATCGACTTGGTAGGAGCAGAATTGGAATTGGTAAATAGAGAAAATCGGGAATTTGTAATGAAAACCATCGTGGATAAAGTACGCGATGACTTTGATTATATCTTCATTGATTGTCTACCTTCTTTGGGTATCGTGACAGTGAACGCACTCGCGGCTTCCGATTCCGTATTGATACCAGTACAATGCGAATATTTCTCGCTGGAAGGCTTGGGTAAATTGCAGAATACCATTTCGCTAGTGAAGAAGCAAATCAATAAAGACCTAGAGATTGAGGGAATTCTCATGTCGATGTATGATAGACGACTACGCCTTGCGAATGTGGTAGTGAATGAAGTGCGCGAAGTATTTCAGGATAAAGTATTTGATACGATTATCCATAGAAATTCAAAAATCGGGGAAGCACCCAATATGGGACAACCCGTAGTGCTATACGATGCAGCCAGCAAAGGCACGATTAACTTCCTGAACCTAGCGAAGGAATTTTTGATAAATAATAAAGATTCTGTCCAATTGAGCGCGGTTTAATGGAGAACCCGCCTGACTGTACGAACGGGCAGGTT
>CALGLY010000328.1 GCA_937959095.1 uncultured Saprospiraceae bacterium | reverse complement strand
GATTTTGCCACGTACATTTTTTACTATTCAATTTATCTTCTAGTAACTTGTGCATTTTTAGGAAGGCTTGCGTCACGATAGTGGTACGGTCTTCGCGCTCTGGTGTGGCTTTTATATCCCAAAACACAGCAAGCGGTTCTTCTTCCAGTAGTTGTAGGGTGCGCCAATCTTCCACTTGTAGGACATTCACGGAATCTTTGAATACATTGATTTCATCCCAAAGCAAATTATAAAACTTAGCATACCATTCCGTGAATAATACAGGCGCGACAGCGTCATTTACAAACTTTTTATCCCAAGTCTCTAGTATTTTCACTAGTCCGATTTGAGTAGTATTTAGTTTGCTTTGGTCGAGGTGCTGAAGGAGCAATGTAAGGCCTTCTTCTGCGAAGATACTTTCATTATTCAGTTGCAGTTTCATCATATCCTCTATCGTGATATTGTCCATACTTTCTAGCTTCCGATTCAGAATGCGCCCTCTGTAGTCATCGAAACCTGCGCTATTGTAGTAGTACGGATAATCATCTGCTGTGGAATGCTGATTGGCAGAGGAAACAAAGCCGCGTTCAGGGTTTTTTATCTGTGGTACTTGCGATTTAGGAATCATACCTTGCCAATCATTGGCACTGGTATTTCCTGCTTGCACAAATTTGCCTTGTCCTTCTCGCTTTATCGGAAAATCACCATTTACTTTCAGTGCGATATCCCCTTCGCGGGAGGCAAAAACAAAGTTTTGAGCAGGCACTTGGTAGCTTGTTAGTGCCTCCGAATAATCCTCATAATTCTTTGCTTTATTTAGCTTTAAGAAGCAAATCAATTCATCCTTATTTGGTTCATCGTGCGACAGCCAGTGCATAGCAAGGTCTTTGTGATCCGAATCCTTATCTTCATATACGATAGGTCCCCAAGTCGTGTGCTTTACCGAATCAAGTACTGCTTTTTGTCCACGTACTTGTATTTCTTCTACCCGATATTCTATAGGTTGTGCTTTTCCATCGAGCATATAGGACGTTTTTGCTGCATTTGCCCATTCTATTTTATACCAATCGGTTACGTCTTGCCCTACATTGGTTTGTCCCCAAGCTACATCTTCATTGAAGCCGATAATGACGCTCGGCATACCAGGCAGACTCACGCCATAAGTATTTATTTCAGGCGTATGAATTTGAATTTCGTACCAAACCGCAGGTAAAGTCAGACCTAAGTGCGGATCGTTGCATAAAATTGGATTGCCCGAAGCCGTTTTACTTCCCGAAACCGCCCAGTTGTTACTCCCAATTCCTTCGGGCGGCATATTATCCTGATAATAAGGAAGGTGATAACCAAGTGCATCGCTAGTAGTTGTGGTAGTTTCTATGCCTGTACTATCAAATTCCCAAGCTGTGCCTTTCGGAATAATAGGAGATTGCTTCGGATTGCGCTCTGGAAATAGATAATCGAAGGTTTCTTGCCCGAAAGCATTCAGCGTATTAGAAGCAGCAATATCATTCTGTCGAAAATTGAGGCGCAAAGCCATCATGCGTACAAAGAGTGCTGATTTCACAGCAGTCCATTCGGTAGGCGCGTAGCCAAGCAATTTGAATTCGACGGGATACTCTTTAGGCGAAAGACTATTAATATAGGCATTTACACCATCGACATAGGCTTGCATAATGCTGTAGCTAGCGTGTTTTTTCCAGCTTTCCACAGCGCGTTCTGCCGAAAGTCCTAGTCCGCGTCGGCGCATGAGTTTATCGTTTTCTAGGGTGCGCGCTCCCATTACTTCGGAGAGCATGCCGCCTGCTGCTCGCGAGCTGATGTCCATTTGCCACAAGCGATGTTGTGCATGTACGTAGCCCTGTGCGAAGACGGCATCCTCGGTGTTTTGTGCGAAGATATGCGGTACTAAACGCTCATCGTAGACTACAGTTACTCCTTCTTTTAGTCCTTGTAGTTTCAGGTTCTGATAGTTAGAAGCCGCATCCACATTGGTGTTTTGCCAAAAGCCACCGAATGGAGTCAGTAATTTTCCTACCGCAGGCAAGGAAGAGCCAAGCGGATTATTCGTGTTCAAGAACCAAGTAAGACCTAAGGTGAGTGCGAGGGGGAGCAAGAAACGCGCTATTTTCATAGATATTCTCTTTGAAATGTACTAATCTGTCAAAAATAGTTCGCTTTTGGGGAAGGACAAATTTTAAGGATAAGAAGTTCTGTATTATGGACTTTTCATTGTTCTATATCCTTACTCATATTATCGCTTCTTTTTTGTCATAAAGCCAATGATCAAGCCTAAAAAAGCAACATTCCATATTGAATTCTGTTACCTTTGCACGCTTAAAGGAATTGGCATAGTCAATACCATAAAGTGCAAGTACAAGTTCAAGTCCCAAACTCAAGTTTTATAAATTGAACTTGCGTTTGACACTTGAATTTGAACTTAAAGTCTTGCCAAAAATGTGCAAGATTTAATACACTGTAACAGAAATTTCTTTGCATTTATGACTGCTTCTTTTTCCAGTTTTCTTCGTTACAAAATCGGGCTTCATAACCAGTTATGTTCCCAATTTTGTGCCTGCTTGTAGCAGACAAGCCTCGAATACTAAA
>CALGLY010000327.1 GCA_937959095.1 uncultured Saprospiraceae bacterium | reverse complement strand
GGAAGTAGCCATCCCAACCAATACCTTGCTCGGTAGTTTGGAAGACCATTTCTCCCCAGCGATTATGTATCACGAAATTCATTCTATCTATATGACCACCTCGCACAAATAATAAATCATTGATACCATCATCGTTTGGCGTGAAGACATTTGGTATAAAAATGTGCGGCTCATCACATATATCCGTCAAGACAACAATCTGAATCGTTTGCTCTACGAAACAACCATCTTCATTCTCAATAAGAACATTGTAGGTCGTTGTTTCTTCTGGATCAGCGGTTGGGTTGGCAATATCGTCTCTAGTGAGGGATGAAGCATTGTCCCAAGTGTAAATATAACCATCATCTGCACCTAGTACATCCAAGCCTGTATCTTGTCCTAAGAAAAGTGTGTCGCGCTCTGCTACCACATTTGCATCAGGTAGTTCAGATACTTCGATAGTCACTTCTTGCGTCATGCTACAACCGAATTGGTTGGTTGTAGTAAGAGTAAAGGTCGTTGTTTCATCGAGTGTGAAGGTAGGCGAATCACTATTGATATCGTCAATCAATAATGGGTCGTTTGGCGACCACTCAATAGTCAAAACATCTTCTTCATTCAAGTTTTCTAAATTCACTTGAAGATCATCGCCTTCACATACTTGAAGGCTCTCTGGTAAAAAGACATTGATACGGCGATCATCTATCGTTAATTCTTGGCGACCAGTACAGCCTTCTTCATTTTCTACTTCTACGATATAGTCGCCAGGTTCTGGAGTGAACTCGCTTCCTGTACCTACTGGTGTTTCAGTATCATCGGCAGTATACCAACGCACTTCC
Source organism: uncultured Saprospiraceae bacterium (assembly GCA_937959095.1). Classification (GTDB taxonomy): domain Bacteria; phylum Bacteroidota; class Bacteroidia; order Chitinophagales; family Saprospiraceae; genus JAAUTG01. Next base: position 2,590 of record CALGLY010000327.1, on the reverse strand, counting down.
GAGAAGTTGCTATCATCTACCATTAATACATTTCCATCGCTACATAATTGCGTATCACCTTCTATATCAAATTCCAATTCACGCTCGCCATCCACTACAATAGTGGTAGAAGCAGCTTCTTGGCACATGCCATTTTCGCCAGGAGTGAGCGTCAAAACATATTCTCCTGGCTCACTATACTCAAAACTTGGATTCATGTCGTCCGAAGTTGTCGGGTTATTTGGATCTCCAAAGTCCCAAGTATAGCCTTCTAATTCTGGCATGCCTGTGAAATCGACGAGTAACCCTAAACAGCTTTCTTCATACGTCAAGGCACTCAAATCAGGCATTACATTTTCTGCTATTGTAATTGGGATGATTTGTTCAAAGGTACATCCCATTTCATTCGTTACTAACACACTTACTTCCGTAGACCCCATTCCGATGAAATTAGGTGTTGCTGTATCAGCAGTACCTTCCTCGAATTGATCGGCTGGCGACCATTCATAAGTAAGGGTCATGTCAGGGTTATTATTTTCTACTGCTAATGCGATTGCTTCGCCTTCACATACGCTCACGGATGTCGGTGCTACTACATCTAATACAAATTCCATAACAGGAATCGTTTCTCCCATCACAGAGGTACAACCCTCCGCAGAAGTAACTCCCAACTGAATATTGAGCATATCTATCTCGCTTGGGTCTATTTCTATGGTGATATTATCTTGCCCTGTGATGACTTCATCACCATAGCGCCATTCCCAATCTGTCACATTGCCTGTACTTGCATCTGTTGCTTGTAATGTTACCATGCCCGTCTCGCAATCCATTCCAGTTTGCTCTATGGTAAATGCAGACTCTACGCCACTTTCATCGGCTATCACAACTTCTTTCGTAGTCTCACAACCTGCTGCATTGGTTGCAGTCACGGTATATGTTCCTGCTGCTAGGTCGGTGCGTTCTGCGCCCATTGTGCCATCATCCCATGTATAGGTAAGACCTTCGCCTTGCGCTGCTACAAGTACACTTCCTAAATTACCATCGCAATCTACATTTGAAAGGGCTGCAACTTCAAGTTCAAGGTCTCCATTCTCTACCGTCAATTCGCTAATGTTAGAACACCCCCCTTCTGCTGTCGATACGGTCACAGTATATGTTCCAGGAGCTAAGTTATCTATGCTTGACGTCGTTGCACCATTGCTCCATTCGTAGGTATATTCTTCACTTGTTGGGTTTTGGACTTCTACTCCAGCACTACCACTATTTGGCATGCCACATTCTACTGGGCTTACCATAGTCATCACTTCTAAATCAACTGCTTCAATAGTAAAGTTACGTGTTCTTTGATTTCCTTCCGCATCTGTCACAATGACGCTATAATTGCCTGGCTCTAATCCATCTAGACTAGTGCCGCCCATCACACCATTGCTCCATTCAATAGTGTAAGGTTCTATTCCGCCTACTATATTTATTGAAATAGCTCCTGTCTCCTCGCCACAAGCGGGCGTAATATCTAAAAATACAATATTTACAGGCTCAATGACAGGGATACAAACCTCTTCTTCTACAGAACAGTCATTTGCATCTGTAATGGTTACTTGATAACATTCGCCTGCTTCTAAGTCTGTAGCAGTTGCGCCAGTTTGTCCATTACTCCAAGTAATCGTATATGGTGCTGTGCCACCCGAAGGAGTCACGGTTGCGCTTCCTGTTGATTCATCTATTTCCGTTGCTACATTTATATTTGTTGTTTCTTCTACAGTTACATTTGCTAAGCCTTCGCAGCCTGCTGCATCCGTCACTGTCACGCGATAGTCGCCAGCGTCCAAATCAACTGCCGTACCCGTTGTTTGTCCATCGCTCCAAGCATAGGTATAAGGCTCTGTACCACCTGATGGCACAACATTTGCCATACCATCTCCACCTACGCCACAAGTAGCAGGCGTAGTTTCAAGTTCTAAGTTCAAACCAGAGCTTGCTGTTATTGTGATTGTTGCTTCACCTCGACAGCCATTGCCATCTATTACCGTTACACTATAATCCCCCGCTTCTAAACCACCAATCATCGTTTCATCCAAACTGCCATTGCTCCAAATAATAGAATAAGGGGCTGTGCCGCCCATTGGAGTCACTGTAGCTGTGCCACCTGTGACTGCACCACAAGCTAAATTTTCGCCTTCTATATCTAGCACTAAGCCACCATCAGCTGGCACCGTGAATTCTTCGCTTTTTGTACAGCCCGCTGCATCAGTCACCGTTACACTATAGGTTTCGCCGGCTGTCAAACCAGATACTGATGCTCCTGTATCTCCTGTACTCCACTCTATCTCCAAGCCGCCTGTGCCGCCTGTTGCATTTAGTGTTGCAGATACATCGCCACTTCCACAAGAGCCATCCACATCTACGGTATATTCAATTTCCGAAGCGGCTTCTGCCACACCTGTTGCTACTACTTCACAACCGTTGGCATCGGTAGCGGTTACAGTATAAGTACCCGCAGGAAGGGTTTCTAGTACTTGCTCGGTTGCACCAGTGTTCCAAACAAAGGTATATGGCCCGCGTCCTCCCGAAATAACGGCTTCTGCACTTGCATCACAAAAATTCGGACAAC
>CALGLY010000326.1 GCA_937959095.1 uncultured Saprospiraceae bacterium | reverse complement strand
TGCTTCATCTTCAATCGTATTGGAATTACTTGCCATAAATTCATTGATAGCCAAGGAAGTACTCGCATTCAGTACCACTAAAGAGTGCGAGCCACAACGCGGTTGTATGCTTTCATTGCCGCTATCACCCATTGCTATAATCCGATAACTTAGCGCAGTGCCAGCATTCAATCCATCAATACTTGCGCTGAAATGGTTTGTAATTCCTTCTTGCATAGCTACACAAATCGGTGCGCCTTGCCCATTGATTTGATAGCAAACTTGCACGCTTTCTACTTGGCTGTCATCCTCTACCGTTGCCTGAAAATGAATGGCTGTATTTGCCGAAGGCGTATTCGTAGAAATCCCAGTAATGAGCGGCCACATTCCATCAAAATCTAATTGACGCAGCGTCTCCGAGCGTCGTTTGCTGATATATTCTTTCAAGCCGTAAGGCGTGTGATAATAATCTAAGGCTTCCGAAAAAGATTGCTCCCATTGCCCTATCGTGAAACCATAGTCGAGGGTTCGGTAGGTGTCCTTTTCGGCATAACTTCGGAGTCCATTTTTCATATTATCTAAGTAGGGAAAGAGCTTTGCTTCTGTGAAAATTTTCTGCACAAATTTGTCCATATAGTAAGAAAATAAGGCGCGATATTCAGGAACATCCATCAGTCGCCAATAGAGCGGTCGTGCTTCCCCATGCTTTCCCCAATCGTAAATATCACGTGTTGCCCAGTCCCGATTGAGCCAATCAATACCCAAGGAATTATCTACATCATAAGGGATATATTCAAACTTGTCCGTTGCTGTATTGTGGTAGAGGTAGAAGTTGTTTTTGTTGTAAAGCGGCCCGTCCCAATTACCAATTAGAATATCAAATGCTATCGCTTTAATATAGTCTTGTACATTGAAAACCTGCTCTAAACTACAAGGCAGGGCATTATCAGGCATATTATTGAGGACATTAATGAAGTTAGCCAAATCGGAATAGTCATCTGCTTCCTCATTCGTTTGAAGTTGATAGGCACGTCTTCCCCAATAGACTTCTTTGTATTCTTCGGGACTAGAGCCTTTATAATCTAAGTCCGCAGGGTAGAGGCATTTGTATAAATTACCATTTTTATTACCGAATCTACCCTCCACAAATTCTTCATCTATATGTTCTACATTGAGGTACAAGCCGCGATAATTTCCATTAATATAAAACTCTACAGGATTGCAACGCGAAGCTACTATCTCCATTTCGCGGGCTAAATCCCAAGCGACTTTTGAGCGGATAATAGTGGGATCGTTGTGTTCGCCATTCAGATTGAGTTTTTCTAAGCCGTAGTATTTTCTACCTGGCTCAAAGGAGTTAAAGGAGACTTTGAAGGACTTTTTTCGCGAACCTCTTGATGAATTGCCCCGCAATCGGAAGCCGACTTCTTCTATCGTATCTAAAACGCTTCCATTACTAAAGATAAAAGTAGCTGGATAATGCTGATAACTGCCTAAGTTATTTTCGGATAAAATAGTAGCTAGGTCATTTTCAGCAATTAAAATATCAATGCGTGGTACGACATCGTCTCGGAAGACTTCACCTGCCGAAGGGAAAGGTGTTTGGGCTGCTAGTTGTGTGATATAAGCAAGAATTAGTAAGAAAAGGGTGATTTGTTTTCTCATCGTTTTTGTTTTCTATTCAGAATAGTGTTGGGCAAGTTAAATTAATAAAATGGCTGATTTATTATTTTAATTTTCCTTCCTCAAAGAACGCTATTTTTCAGAAGTTGTCCAAAAACGAAGTTATTCAAGCAAGTTATAAGCTCAAAGGGGGCAAACCTAGTTCATTTCGCCACTCATTCACACGACTCGCATCTTCGAGGGACTCCATGACTTGGCTTCCATCTTCTTGTATTTTAAATTGTGTCCCGAATCGTTGTGGTAAATTCTTCAATACTTGCAAGCGATCATAGAGTAGGGCATAGTGCATCCATTCGCTTTCTCCTATGAGGCAATTTGCTTTTAATAAAGGTAAATAATGCGCCATTAAAGCTGCATCATTACTATGCTGAATAAGAAAAAAAGCAGCCATCGTTCCGCGCTTTCCTACTTCCGAAATTTTGAACCAAGTTGTATTATCCAAGAATTGTTGGAAGCGACTTAGTAAAAGTTGATCATGCTCAATTTGCTGTGCGTTGCTCGCTTCAAAATGGACTTGCCAACTCGCTGCACTAGTATCCACATCAGGGATATAGGTTCTTAAATTTTCAATATAATATCTCAGCGTTCTATGTTTTTGATCTGCTGCCCAAAGCGAATCTAGGGTAAAGGCGAGCTTGGGTTTAGGATAAATTGCGTAGCTTTTTTTAATTTTATCGAAAATTAATGCCCATCGCGGATTTTCTTGCAGGGCTTCGAGTCTTGGGTCGTAGAGTAATAAAATATGCTTCTCTTGTGGTGCGAGATGCAACCAAATAGTTAGCATTTGAAAAGCGGTTTTGATATCCGATTGCTCAAGCGCGGCCAATAAATTCCGATAGACAACACCCTCTATTTTGTAGTCGAGTTGATGGATTTCAATTCGTCGATTTTCTGCTAGGCTTGTACCGGATTGCGGCTGACTTGCCCCTCTAGGAAAACGAATAAACCGCAAAGCAGGAATTTGATGCACGTTTTGCAGATAGTCTAGTGTTTGCTCAATTCGTCTATTCGATAGTGCTTCATGGTTTTGTCCAATAGAGTCCGTATGTCCCGCTATGGAAAAGGCGACATTGGCTTGTTTTTTAGCTTGTAATGCAAAGCTATCCAAACGATTTCGGGTAGCTAAAGAAAGGTTATCCGAATTGGACTCAAAATAGCAGATAGTAGGCGGTATTTCTGCTTGTAAAGTAGCAGTATTTTTAAGTTCGGATTTACAAAAAAAGGTAGTGGTATCCCTTAGCTGTTCTTGATTTAATTCCTTCACCGATACGCGATCTAAATAGTAGTAATTTCGATGGAATTTATAGTTTACAGTCGGGGTGTTTTGCCCTTTAAATACTCCAATAACTAGGAATTGCAAGGGGCAGGTTGGCTGCACGGTCCAGCTTACTTTGTACCACTCATTATAGATGACCGTATCTATTTGAAAAGTATTTTGTCGAAGCATAGCATTTTTGGGATTCCGTATCGCTTTCGGGAATAAGGTAAATCCGATATGTGGCGCGTAGTCGGGCGTATCGGGCTTTTTTAGGTGTATCCAAAAGGAAACTTCATAGGCAACTCCCATTTTCATCGGTTCACTTAACGTCGTAGCAACATAACCTGCACAACCACGTGTTTTATGATCCCAATCTAGGCAGCTTGGCAGATAATCCATTTCCATCATGGTGCAGCCATCTAATGTTTCTACGGGTTCTTGTCTAAAGTTGCATATATCTATTCGCTCTTCGGAAGGTTTTTTTTCATAGGCACAATCACATATCACAGGTGATGAACTCAAGCGGTTCCAGTGCGGCATGATGGCTTGCTTGGATGCAGAAGTGATATAACAACTCAAGCAGTCTAAAGCCTCATGTTCTTCAAAACTAGGGTTTTGTACTAGGTTTTGAGCAATGATAAATTGGGCATTCAAAAGCAAGAACAAAAGACAAAGGAAGCGCATAAGTAATTCTTTACCTGCATAATGTACATGAGGCAAAAAAGTAACAGGAAGGGGCGAGGAGAATTAAAAACTACGATGAATTGCGAAGTTCTTTATTCTACTATTTCGTAGTCAATTTCTAATTTTCGCAAGGCTCGAAAGGCAGAACTAGTATTTTTGCCATCTACTTCTATATCTATCACATCTCCTTCTAAGAGTATATCGGTAAGTTCATTCGATAAGGATGCATCCATGTTAGCAATCTCTGCTAGACATTTAGCTATTGCTCTTTTATTTGGTCGTTGAGCATCGCAGGATAATAAGTTTAATTTCATGTTTTTTTTGTAAAGATAAGAAAGATTGGTGACCTGATTTATTAGCACATCTCAATTTAGCCTCTTTTTTACATAAAGACTAAATTTATATTAGAATCAATAAGCCCGTTATTTTATTTCAAAGCTATTTAAGATTTTTTCTCCTGTTGCTTTGTAGTTGTCAAATTCATCGACTTTACAAGTTAGAGTCAGCACATATACTTCATCTTCTATCACCCAGTAGTATTGTTCAAATTTCAGATCGTAGATTCCTTGCTTACCTGAATAAATTAGTTTTTGATATTCTGACTTGCCATCCTTAATTCGTTCATTCAAGAAGATTTTACTGTCCGTTATCATTGTTTTAATTTGATTTTCAGATATTTCAGCATATTGGTCTAAAGTCAAATTAGAACCTGTTAAGTCTTGAATTAATAGATTTACGTTTTCTATAAAATTGTCGGACTTATTTGAAAGTGGACTGAAGAGAATAAAATTTGATCCCATTATACCACTTTTATCAACAGTCCAATCGGAAGGATATTTTATCTCAAATTTTTCATCACTTAAAGATTGCCATGCTGTCGTTTCCTTATTTTGATTGTCTGCTATAATAGTTTTTGATGGCCCACAAGCCATTGTATTTATGGCTATAGTCAGGATTAGTACTATTTGAAATTTGTTCATTTTTCTTTTTTAAAACTGAGTAGAGCGTCTCGTGTATGTAGTTCTAGTACCCCGTAGGATGATATGACTTCATATTCGGTGTTTAAGTCCGTTTATTTTACGCTTTTTCAAGTTCAAATATTGTTATTATGAACTATTTGATTTTCTATAAGAAACCCCTTTATATTCGTAGTAGTATTAGATTACATGTTTTTTTCTTTTGTGTAAAGTATAAATAAAACCAATTAATAAGGAAAAATTTAACCAAAAATGTATTTAATAAGGAAAAATTTAATCATTTTGATGTCTCTAAGCGTTTAAGTAGGAAAATTTTGATAATGTTTAAACCGAATGATTTACCAGAAATATTATTTAGCTCGTCCAATCCGCAACGTTCTAGGCAACTAGGTCGCTTGCTAAAAGAAGGGCTTATCCGCAAGATTGAAGGACGAATATATACGTCTAATCTTGAGGAGGAGGAAGCGGTAATTGTACATAGAAATTTGTTTTATATCATTGGGCAGCTCTATCCCAATGCCGTCTTATCTTATCGTTCTGCCTTGGAAGTTCGACCTACCGATAAGGACAATATTTATTTGACCTACAGCTATACCGACACTATAAAGTTGGGAGGTATTCATCTGAAATTGATTAAAGGCAGCGGCCCTTTAGAAGCAGACCATAAAATGAATGGGGAGTTATATCTAGCTTCTTTGGAACGTGCTTGTTTAGAAAACCTAAAAGCCAGTAGAAAAGGAAAGGATGGCGAACGTCGCGCATTAGAGGCTAGAGTGATAGAGGAACGTCTGATTGATATTCTGCGGATAGATGGCGAAGAAGGGTTAAACATATTTCGAGACCGTGCTAGAGGAATTGCAGAGGAATTAGGTTTTGTGAAGGCATATCAAAAGCTAAATCAGAAAATCGGTGCGTTGCTTTCTACTAAACCGAGTAAGTTATTGCGTTCTCCACAAGCAATTGCTACTTCTTTGGGCGTGCCTTATGATCCTTTCCGTGTTGATTTGTTTTGGAAGCTTTTTGCAGCCTTGAAAGAGCAGCGATTTTTGTACAGAACAGAACAGTCTGTTTCCAATGAGGCTTTTCAAAACTTTGCTTTTTTTGAAGCGTATTTTTCTAATTATATAGAAGGGACAGAATTTCGGTTGGAAGAGGCAAAAGAGATTGTATTTGAAGGGCGCATGATAGAAAATCGCACAGGGGATTCGCACGACATGAAAGGCACTTATGAGCTGGTGAGTAATCCTTTTGAATTGCGAAAATCACCAGAGACTTATGAGACTTTATTGAATATTCTACAACGACGGCATGCTGTGATTATGCGAGGTCGCCCCGATAAACGACCAGGGCAATTTAAGCAACGTTCCAATCGTGCAGGCGATACACTTTTTGTAGAGCCAGCCCTAGTTCGAGGTACTTTGAAACAAGCTTTTGAGCCATATCAGGCATTAGAACATCCTTTGGCTAGAGCGATTTTTATGATGTTTATCATAAGTGAAATTCATCCTTTTGAAGATGGGAATGGACGTATCGCCCGTGTGATGATGAATGCGGAACTCGTGCAAGGAAATTTGACCAAAATCATTGTTCCAACCGTCTATCGAGAAGATTATATTTTAGCGCTGCGGAAACTTACCCGCCAACAAATCCCTACAGCTTATATCAAAATGATGGATATAGCACAAGCTTATTCTCATGATTTACGGTTGGATGATTTTGAAGACTTACTGCAACAATTGAAGCGTACCAATGCCTTTTTAGAGCCAGAAGAGGGACGGTTGTTATTAGGAGAAAAATAGGTTTTTTAACGACAAAAGAAAATAAAAAAACTAAGAGCATATTTGGAGGCTACCCGTCTAAGGTTGCCGAACAGTGACGTAGCACTAGTGGACG
>CALGLY010000325.1 GCA_937959095.1 uncultured Saprospiraceae bacterium | reverse complement strand
AAACCCACGCGCCGCGAAGCCTTAGAATACTATCGCCGCATTGTGCAAAGCTGGAAATTGAAGCTTCGTTTCTATGAAGAAGTGCAGGATTTACGCGCACTCCCAGAGGAAGGATATGAAATTATAAGTTCTAAAAACAACTATACGACAAAGGCGGTAGTAGTCGCTACGGGCTACTACGATACGCCTAATCTGCTGGGTATTTCTGGTGAAGATTTGCCGAAAGTGAAGCATTATTACGACAATGTGCATCCCTACATCGGGCAGGAAGTGCTAGTAGTAGGCGCGAAGAATTCGGCAGCGCAAGTGGCGCTGGAACTGTGGCAAAAAGGCACGAAGGTCACCATGGCTATACGTGGAAAGGAAGTGAGCGAGAAAGTAAAGTATTGGATAAAACCCAATCTAGAAAACCGCATCAAAGAAGGCTCGATACCGACTTATTTTAATAGCACCATCGAAAAAATAAGAGCAAAAGAAGTCATTTTAAAAACGCCCAAAGGCAAGGTGACGATAGCGAATGATTTCGTATTGGCAATGACAGGCTATCACCCGAATTTTGGTTTTCTAAAAAAATTAGGCATTCAAATTTCCGCAGATGCTGCCCAAATCCCGATTTACGATACCGAAACCTTGGAAACGAACCTCCCGAATGTCTATCTCGCAGGGGTGATTTGTGCAGGGATGCAGACGAGTAAATTATTCATCGAAAATACGCGCGATCATGGGGCGATTATTGTGGGGGATCTTTTAAGGAAGGAGACATTAATGGCAATAAAATAGAGGATAAGTGCCTCCCGTTAATTAAACGGGTAGTTCGTCCCTGACGTATCGACTTCTTTTTTTCGCTCCGCTTTCATTTCTCTACTCCCTTGCAAAATACTAAGCATTTGGGTCTTTCCTTCCTTCAAGTCAGAGAAGGTAAAGCTTAGATTTTCTTCTCCAGGTATTTGATACGTATTTCCACTTTTTTTCACAATATTGTACGATTGCTCATTCCAAGTTTGAAGCACATTTAAGGAATCTTCCTTGATCGTTATTTTTGCAAGGAGTCCAGCTCGTATTTCGTAGTTTCCTACCAATTGGTTCATTTTAAATTCCGTTGTAGGTGCTGCAATTTTTGGTTGTTCCTCTTTTTTCTCCTCCTTAAAAAAAGACTTCAATAAGACATCTGCAAGCTCGTTCGCCTTTCTTGAAGGGTTCGCATCGCCTCTATTCGCAAAAATTGCGATAGATAAATGCTGCTCTGGAAAGCGCAGCAATTCCGCTCTAAGCCCAACAAAAGCCCCGCCATGCCGAATCGTCTTTAAGCCTTTGTAATCACCGATCATCAGTCCAGCAGCATAGTCAATTGTTTCGCCATTGTTTAACTTTCCTTGCTGTGTCATCCCATTCCAGAATGCCTTGCTCAAAATGCTGTCTTCTGAAAATTCTATCAAATGGACAGCATCCTTTCATCTTCAATCTTCTTTTAGCTGTTTCTTTGCAGTATTAATTCATGTTTAAATTTAGAGCTTGGAATCCTTAAGATTAATTTTATCAGACAGAAAGTACTTCTCCCCTGCTTGGGTATTTGCTTCCATAAATATCATGACTGGCACATGGGTGCTTTACCTGCCTCATATAAAAACAAAATTTGCGCTAAACGACGGGCAAATAGGAATGGCTCTATTTTCTTTAGCCTTAGGCTTGCTCCTTTCTATTCCTTTTATCCCCTATATCAACAAAAAAATAGGGGTTGGTCGATCGACTAAAGTAGGTGTTTTGTTGTATGCCTTGTCTTTCAATTTACCCTTGCTTGCACCTAACTATGTGATGCTTTGTTCCAGTTTGCTGCTCACAGGAATACTTTCAGGCTTCACCGATGTTTCTATGAACGCCTTAGTTTCTACTATAGAAAAAAAAGATGACAAACACTTTATGTCAGCTGCTCATGGCTTTTTTAGTTTGGGAGGATTTTTAGGCGCAGGAATTGGAAGTATCTTGATTACATTTTTTGAAGAACCTGCTTGGCACATGATGACCATTTCGGCATTTATAGTACTTTCCAATTGGTATCTTTCAAGCTCTTATGATACAATAAAAGAAGTAACAAGTCCAAAGATTAAACAAGAAAACACCTTTAAAAACATTCGTCCGCTATTAGGTTTGTCAATCATAGGGTTCATCATCATGTTCAATGAAGGTGCGGTGGAACATTGGAGTAATTTGTTCCTTTTTGATGTCGTGCAAGTGCAGGAAAATCAGGCAGGATTTGGGTTTATTGCCTTTTCGTTTTGCATGACAGTAGGTAGGTTTCTGGGAGACGGAATAAGTAAAAGAATAGGCGCGTTCAATATCATAAATGGAGGTGCTGCTATTGCTTTTGTCGGCTACTTACTTATCGTGAGCACGAACTTATACCTCTCTGTTTTAGGGTTTGGTATTTTAGGCTTGGGGCTTTCTGTCGTTATCCCTGAAATATTTCGATTGGCAGGGCAAACGAAAGGTGTACCAGCTTCCGTAGGGATTTCTTTAGTATCTGGAATCGGTTTTGCAGGCTTCCTCATAGGGCCTGTTCTACTAGGATTTATATCGAATGGAGCAGGTTTGACTTGGAGCTTTATCTTCTTAGCTTTTTCTATACTTCTTGCTTTGTGCTTGGTATTTCTTGAACTGCGAAAGCATAATGAATCAGCTTGATTTTTGGAGTTTTAAGCTCCAAAAACTAATCTTTCTTCTGGTGGAAAATTCTAATTTTTCGTATAATTTAATTGCGCCAATATTGGATTCCAAAACATGTAAATAGGGAGTTTTGTTTTCACTAAATATTTGATCTACAGTTCGTTTTGTTAACTGTTTTGCATAACCTTTCCTTGTATGATTGGGATGGGTAACAACAGCACTTATTTCGGTAAACTCCTCCATTTTCATTCTTTCTCCTGCGGCTGCTATCAGTTCCTTATTTTTATATATCCCGAAGTATTTACCTAAGTCGGATGTCTTCTTTTTAAAATAACCTGGCTGAACCAGATTAACTAATTTAGATAATTCCGCTTTTTGACTTTCTGTTTTTAACTCCACAATCTGTTCCGTTATTTCTATATCAATAGGCTTTTCGAGCAACATTTGATTACAAATCAGATTTTTATTTAGCGTTATTAAATCACTAAGTTGCGGTCGATCTCCAACGATATAAAAAGTGCTGACGAGTTGGGCATATTCATCTATTCCCTTTTCTATCTTTCCTGTTTTTATAAACCCGCCAAAAGGGCAATATTCTGGAAGGTAAAATTTTATTCCTTCATATTCCAACGCATAGTTTTTATGCGTTTCGCTTAAAGAATTCCAAACAGGATTGTCTAGTTTGTTTTTTTCTGTGTTCATAGTAGTTTTCTTTTTACAGATGATTACAAGTATGTTCTTTTACGGAAAACTTGATTTATTCAATCTAACTACGACTAGTCACAAATAAACGAAAACAGCAGTACAAAGAAGCAAAAAACGACGCAAATCCCCTACTCAATCCTACCATACCTATACCTAACGTTCGTATAACAAAATCCTACATTTTAGGTATTGGAAAAGCAAGTAGCAGAATTTACCTTTGCATCATTATTTAGACTTAATCTAATTAAATTTAAGAATGAAGAGTGCTACAAAGTTCATTTTATTATTTGTGCTGTCGGGCTTCTTATTTACAGCTTGTGAAGAGGAGAAGGATACGACACCAGACTACGAAATTCCTAGTATTTACGACTTTGAAAATGTAAGCTATACAGGACAAATAGACCGCTTGGGGATGTTGCTAGAAATGAAAAACTATCTAGCCACTTCTCAAGCACAAGGCGTGGCTTTGGATGTTACACGCTTGAAAGCAATGTTTGCGAATGAAGCAGAAAACGCAGCTTTTTCACGTGACTATACGAAGCAAATCAAAAGCAAAACCTTCGAGACGGAACGAGCTGTTTTTGAAGCCTTGCTAGAGGAAGTAGCAACTGCAAGTCAATCTACTACAGCAGGTAGCGAAGGGATATCGGGCGTAATAATGAGTGAAGATGGTGCAAAATCCTACCTCGTGGGAGAAGACGGACTAGACCACGCCCAACTCATAGAAAAAGGCTTGATGGGTGCGTGTTTCTACTACCAAACTACCAGCGTATATCTCGGCGAAGACCGCATGAATGTGGACAATGAAACCATAGAAGCAGGAGAAGGAACAGCGATGGAACACCATTGGGATGAGGCTTGGGGCTACTTCGGTGCGCCGCTTGATTTTCCTAGCAGCACGGATGGCTTATTCTTTTGGGCAGACTACTCCAACAAGCGCAATGAAGTCTTAGCCTCAAATCAGCCACTCATGGATGCCTTCTTGAAAGGACGCGCAGCCATTTCTAATAAAGATATAGAAAGCCGCGACGAAGCAATAGCCGAAGTACGTAGCCATTTGGAATTAGTGTCTGTAGCATCTGCTTTGCATTATTTAAATGATGCTATTGCACGTTTTGGAGATATGTCTCGTTTCTCGCATTCGCTTTCGGAAGCGATTGGATTTACCTATGCGTTGAAATTTAATCAAGCGAAAACGATTACAATTAGTCAAATTGATGAATTGCTACTGCTAGAAGGTGGCGCGGCAGATTTTGCAGACATGAATCTCTATCAGGTAACGGTAGAAGACCTAGAAGCAGCAAAAGCAAAACTAGCAGATTGGTACGATTTGAAGGATAAAGCAGATCAATTTTAGATTAAAAAAAAACACGCAAAATAACATGAAAAGATATATCTACATCCTTCTTCTTTTAGTGGTATCTATTACCGCCTGTGAAGATGAAATCGCCGATCCCTGTTCCAGCAAATTTGACCAAACACCGCTTTTTACTAATATCGCGGATAACTTAATCGTGCCTGCCTACAAAGATTTGCAAGACAAAAGCAACAGTCTATCCGAAGCAAATAGCATCTTTCAACAAGCTATTTCTATTGAAAATTTGCAACGTCTTCGCACGGCTTGGGAAGCAGCTTATTATAGTTGGCAAACAGCCGCGCCCTACAATTTCGGGCCAGCAGAAGCGGAATTATTACGCTCTTCCCTCAATAATTATCCTGCCAATATCGAAGCTATCACTAGCAATATCGCAGCAAGCACTTGGGATTTGGAAGCTACCGACACCTATGATAAAGGTTTCCCTGCACTCGATTATTTGCTATTTGGTACAGGAGAAAATGAAGCTGAAATTGTGGCTTATTTCAATGTCAATCCAGCAGTAGCGCAGTATGTGAATGCTATTATTGAGCAAATCGCACAAAAAACAAGCACTACTCTAGCCGCTTGGGAAAATGGTTATCGCGATAGCTTCATCGCTAATACAGGTACGGCAGATGGCAGCGCATTGAGTCAAATCGTGAATGGCATCAATGAAAACTACGAACTACTAAAGCGTGATAAGATTGGGATTCCATCGGGTGTAGTAGCCTTGGGTATTCCTAGACCTGAAAGTGTGGAAGCGCGTTTTAGTGGCATCTCTTTAGGACTCACAAAGACCGCTTTGCGTTCCAATAAGGATTTATTTACAGGCAAAAGCAGCATAGGACTAGATGATTATTTGAATGAAATAAATGCTAAAAAAGGCGAGGACTTACTAAGTACCGTCATCACTACGCAATACGATACTGCCCTAGCAGAATTGGATAAGATAAGTACCAATTTGCGCAAAGCCGTAGAAACAGAAAACGAACAAGTAGTAGAAGCCTACAAAGCCATCGCTACCCAAGTCGTACACCTGAAAACAGATATGACATCGGTACTCTGCGTAGCGATTACCTATGTGGATAATCCGAGTGATTCGGACTGATTTTTTTGGAACGCAGAGGCGCGGAGGCGCAGACTTGCCTGACGGCAGGCAGGGAAATTTTAAATAAAAAACTTTGCGCCTCCGCGCCTCCGCGTTCTAAAATACTCTAATATGCTATTTTGAAACAACTCAAGCAACACCTTTCCCGTCCATACGGTATAGAACCCTTGGTGACCTTCCGCATTCTATTTGGCGCATTGATGTGTGTAGGCGCAATCCGTTTCATGCAAGAAGGTTGGATAGAAAAACTCTATGTCGAACCGCGTTTTTTCTTCAAGTTCTATGGCTTTGAGTGGGTAACTGCCTTCGATACAACAGGAATGTATCTGCTCTATAGTGTGATTGCGTTAAGTGCTTTTTGTGTCATGTTAGGCTGTTTTTATCGGGTCGCAATTTTTATATTTTTCCTAAGTTTCACCTATTCCGAGCTGATAGATGCCACCAATTACCTCAATCATTATTACCTCGTCTGCATCCTTGCGTTTTTACTCCTTTTCTTGCCCGCCCATCGCGCTTTTTCTATTGATGTTTGGCGAAAACCACAGTGGCGCGTCAGTCATATTCCTGCTTGGTGCATCTATGCGCTGATGTTGCAAATCGGGATAGTGTATTTTTATGCGGGCTTCGCCAAATTGAATTACGATTGGCTTTTTCGTGCAATGCCTATGGCGATTTGGTTGCCTACCAAGACTGAATTTCCTTTGCTTGGGCAGTTTTTCAAGCAGTCTTGGGTAGCCTTTGCGTTCAGTTGGGCAGGTGCATTGTATGACCTTACGATTGCGTTTTTCTTGCTCTATCGCCGGACGCGCCCACTCGCTTATGTGGCAGTAGTCGTTTTCCATCTAATGACGAAACTGCTGTTCAATATCGGCTTGTTTCCCTTCATTATGATTTTTAATACCCTAATCTTTTTCTCTCCTGCATTTCATCAACGCTTGCTCAGTTTCCTTGGCTATCGCCCAATGAAAAGCACTCGAATGCGTCCTTCCAATACTATTATAAAAGGAATATTTATCCTTCATTTTGCCATACAAATCCTCTTTCCACTACGCCATTATCTCTACGAAGGCGATGTCTTGTGGACAGAGGAAGGCTATCGTTTTTCGTGGCGTGTGATGCTAGTAGAAAAAGCGGGACAAGCAACCTTCTACATCAAAGATGGCGTAACGGGGCAACAAAGCGAAATTATCAATTCGGAATATTTGACTGAATTTC
>CALGLY010000324.1 GCA_937959095.1 uncultured Saprospiraceae bacterium | reverse complement strand
ATATCTGCTCGTAAAAGTTATTAATTTGCATAGGGCAAATTTAGGAATTTTATTTAACCCACACTTTTCACCGTAGTGCCTATTTTTTTGAATCTGCCTTTATCGGCAGACAGGCGCAGAGGATTTTTTTCTCCTATTTCTTTTCTGCCTTTCGTTCAAAAACCTTGAAGGTATAGGCAAATTCGTTCTTTTCATCGGGCTGCTTTGCTTCCGAAGACAGCAAGTTCCACTCCTCTGGATTGATGGCAGGAAAAACGGTATCGCCTTCTACTTCTAAATTCACTTCGGTGAGGTAAATTTTGTCCCAATATTCTTGTGACTGTTCGTATATGGTGCCACCACCTATGATGAAGGCTTCCGTTTCGCCATTATCATGAGCAATGGAAAGCGCGTCTTCTATAGTATTCGTGATGATGACATTGGAAGCGACATAAAAGGGATTTCGAGTCAATACGATATTCGTTCGCTTCGGGAGTGGTCGCCCGATAGATTCCAAGGTCCCACGTCCCATGATTATATGATGATTCAGCGTTGTTTTTTTGAAGTACTTCAAATCGGCTGGTAAATACCAAGGAATCTGCCCGTCTTTTCCGATGATATTGTTTTTTGCTATTGCTACTATAGTGGATACAATCATGTGCTGTTTTACTTATTTTTTATCTTAAAATAACAGCTATGCTTTGGCTTAGTTTTGCTTATCACTAATAAGCCTATTCTCATTGTGATTTCTGTATTGAAATTCGTATCTAGCAGCTCGTTTTATCTTGGTAAATAGATGTATGATATGAAAACATGAGCTTTTTCATTAGAAATCGCGAGTCTCCTATCTCACATCTAAACGTCTCAAATCAAATAGTTTTTTTATGAAAACCACACCACTAACAGAAAAGCACATCGCACTAGGCGCGAAGATGACAGGTTTTGCAGGCTACAATATGCCCGTGTCCTATGCAGGGATCAAGGAGGAACACCATACGGTGCGAAAGAATGTCGGTATTTTTGATGTGTCGCACATGGGCGAATTTATTGTACGTGGTACGGGCGCATTGGATTTGCTGCAAAAGGTAACGTCCAACAATGTCGCAAAACTAGAAATAGGGGCAGCTCAATATTCTTGTCTCCCGAATGCAGACGGTGGTATCGTAGATGATTTACTTATTTATCGCCTACCAGAAGATAAATGTGCCGAAGGAGAACGTGCCTATATGCTGGTGGTGAATGCCTCTAATATCGAAAAAGATTGGAACTGGATTAGTCAGCATAATGACTTCGATGCTAAACTAACCGATATTTCGGAACAAACAGGACTACTTGCTGTGCAAGGCCCAAATGCTATCAAAGCATTGGAAGGACTCACCGATATTGATTTGGCAGGTATGAAGTATTACACCTTCGCGAAAGGCACCTTTGCTGGCTGCGAAAATGTACTCGTATCCGCGACGGGCTACACTGGTGCAGGTGGCTTTGAGATTTATGGAAATAATGAAGATTTAGCTAAAATATGGGATGCTATCTTTGCGGCTTCTGCACAGACGGGCATCGAGATGACTCCCATTGGTTTAGGTGCGCGCGATACGCTACGACTAGAAATGGGCTTTTGCTTATATGGCAATGATATAGATGATACCACTAGCCCGATAGAAGCGGGACTAAGCTGGATAACCAAGGTGAAGAAAGGCGATTTTATTAGTCAGCCGCTTTTTCAGAAACAGAAAAAAGAGGGCGTGAATAAGAAATTGGTCGCGTTCACCCTGCAAGAGCGTAGAGTGCCACGCCACGACTATGTGATAGAAGATGCCGAAGGAAATGCAATCGGAAGAGTAACTTCTGGTACGCTTTCGCCTTCGCTAGGGCATCCAATTGGCTTGGGCTATGTGCCTACTAATTTTGCGGCTGTAGATACGGAACTCTTTATTTCTACTGGACGAAAACGCTTGCCTGCCAAGGTGGTGAAATTGCCGTTTTGGAAGGAGAAATAAAAGGAAAAATCACTACTTAAAAAAGCCGAAGATCTCTGATCTTCGGCTTTTTTTAAAATAAGAAAAGAAACCCGCTTTACGCGTCCTTCTTCTCTGCTGTTACTTTCAAATGAAGCTCCTCCAGTTGCTCCTCAGAAATGATACTTGGAGAATCAATCATCATGTCGCGACCTTGATTATTCTTCGGGAAAGCAATGAAGTCGCGGATAGAACCAACGCCATTCATCACAGAGCAAAGGCGATCAAATCCAAAAGCAATACCACCATGTGGCGGTGCGCCATACTCGAATGCACCCAATAGAAAACCAAATTGTGCTTCTGCCTCTTCAGCCGTGAAACCAAGCAATTTGAAATTTTTCGATTGCAATTCGCGGTCGTGGATACGAATAGAACCACCACCGATTTCTACGCCATTTATCACCAAGTCATAAGCATCTGCACGCAAGGCTTTCATCGTTTCGTGGTCGCCATTCAGCATGCGTTCCATATCGTGCTTCTTCGGTGAAGTGAAGGGGTGGTGCATTGCGTGGAAGCGTTCTGCATCTTCGTCCCATTCCAACAACGGAAAATCGAGTACCCAAAGCGGCTTGAAGACTTTCGAATCACGAAGCCCCATACGTGTACCCATTTCTAGGCGCAGTTCGTTGAGTTGCTTGCGGGTTTTCTCGTCTTCTCCCGAAAGAATAAGGAGCATATCGCCTGGCTTTGCACCGAACTTATCGAGCCACACTTTCAGGTCTGTCTCCTCATAGAATTTCCCGATAGATGACTTGATACTGCCATCCGCATTATATTTTACATACACCAAGCCTTTCGCGCCTATTTGTGGGCGTTGCATCCACTCGGTGAGTTTTTTGATGTCTTTATTAGAGTAATTCGCCGCTTGTCCTTCTGCATTGATACCCACTACGAGTTCTGCATCATTGAAGACCGCAAATTCTTTGCCTTTGGCTACATCATTTAGCGACATAAATTCCATCCCGAAACGTATATCAGGCTTATCTGAGCCATAGCGTTCCATCGCTTCATCGTAGGACATTCTAGGAAAATCAGGTAAGTCCATACTCAACATTTCCTTGAATAAGTACTTCGTCAGTCCCTCAAAAGTTTGGAGAATATCTTCTTGATCCACAAAGGACATTTCACAATCTATCTGTGTAAATTCAGGTTGGCGATCGGCGCGTAAATCTTCATCGCGGAAGCATTTCACAATCTGAAAGTAGCGATCTAAACCAGCAACCATCAAGATTTGCTTAAAGGTTTGTGGCGACTGTGGCAAGGCATAAAACTGCCCTGGATTCATACGACTTGGCACTACGAAATCGCGCGCACCTTCCGGCGTACTCTTGATAAGCACAGGCGTTTCTACTTCCACGAAATTCATAGACGCTAAAAACTTGCGGGTTTCAATCGCCAGTTTACTTCTGAAAATGATATTTTGCTGCACCGGTGTTCTTCTCAAATCCAAGTAGCGGTACTTCATGCGGAGG
>CALGLY010000323.1 GCA_937959095.1 uncultured Saprospiraceae bacterium | reverse complement strand
CCGTCGCAAGGCCTTCCAATGACATGTGTCTCCAAAAATTGTGGGCGCTTTAAGGGTTCTGGTACAAGAAAATCTGTATCTTTTAATTTTCTTTCGTGGATACTTTTCTGTCAAAGAAATCAGATGCCAACAAGAACAACAAGGTGTTTTGACAGAGGCAAAATGTTTGCGCGTTGTTTGTATAGCTAATTTAGTAGTATGCAAGCATTTCGCTTCTCTCAAAAGCCTCAGGCAGACATTTTGATATCAACAATAAGATGTCAGATCGAACGAGCGTTGACCTTATCATAATAGTATTAGTATGGCAAACACGTACGCACACTGCTTGAAAGGATGAAGCAATTGTAATTTAGATATGATTTCTTGCTCTAAATTAAGAGCCGCTTCTGGATTGCTTGCATCATAATTAGGAACTAGAATTTTAATGGCTATTTCAAATTGATCTAGGGCTTTTTGATGTGCGCCTTGTTCTTCGTATAAGCGTCCCAACTGATGATGGGTATTAGATAATTCGGCTTGTTGATTTTGCTTCAATTGCTCGCGTATCGCTAAACACTTCAAAAAATAACGTTCCGACGATTCATACTCTTTCAAGGCTCTACTAATTGTTCCGAGATGATAATAACTCACCGCAGGGTCTTCATGTATCGCTCCTGATGTAGCTATTTTTTTGGCTAAAGCTGTACGATGATAAGTTAATGCGGTATGGTATTCGCCTTTTCTATCATATAAAATACCTAACTGATTCAAAGTGGAAGATTCATTTTGGAGCATTCCATTCTGCTTGAAAATAGGTAGAATTTCCTTGTAGGTAGCGATACTTTCTTCATATTCTCCTAGATGAAATAGCCCACTTGCCATGTTCATTCTGCACGACACCGATTCTAAAGTATCCTGAAAAAGTAAATTGATATGGCTGGCTTTTCTGGAATAATCAACCGTTTTTTCAAAGTCGCCTATTTTCAAATAACTTGCCCCTAGTAGCTTATATAACAGACTTTTTCGTGGGAAATCTTTTTGCGTAAAGCGATCCGAGGCACGCACACTTTCTAAAGCATAATCAATGAAGCCTTCCCAATTGCCACGCACAAACTGACACAAACCCAAGTGCATATTCGCCCAAATCTGATTTTGAGCAGCAGCAGGATGCTGTTCCAATGCAAGTTGCTGATAGTGGGCTGCACTATCCAGTTTCCCTTGTAAAAAACAGGCATAACCCAAATTTACAAATACTCGCTGCCGACGATGTGCCGCTATTC
This sequence comes from uncultured Saprospiraceae bacterium, assembly GCA_937959095.1. Classification (GTDB taxonomy): domain Bacteria; phylum Bacteroidota; class Bacteroidia; order Chitinophagales; family Saprospiraceae; genus JAAUTG01. Next base: position 2,397 of record CALGLY010000323.1, on the reverse strand, counting down.
CTTCTGTATTGAGGGCCGCTTGCAAATGCGGACGACTCTCTTGCACCGCCCGTTTCCAAAGCAGGGCTTCTGCCTTATATAAATGCTGATGAAATATTTGTAGGGATGTTGTAGGAGGATAGTTTCTTTCTAAATTTTCTAGTAACTCAAGGGCTGTCGCTGGTTCATTACGGAGCAAAACATTTCGAACTTTTTGATATTCTAAGGGTAAAGATGAAGATTTGCCAAATACGATATTTCCTTTATCGAAAGCTGTATCTAATAGGACGCGTGCCTTTGTCGTATCGCCCCAAAATGTTTCTATTTCGGAAAGGCGACATATAGCTGTAGCATAAAGCGTCCAATTTTTGGCTTCCTCTGCTAAAGATAATATTTGCTGACAGGTTTGATAGGCACTATCTATATTGGTATAAAATTGGGTGTCTGCAAGTTCTTTCAGGGATTCTAGAGCAACTTGTTCCTGTGAAAATTCTTTAGAGAAAGATTGGAATAAAATTCCGCTCCATATAGCAAGAATAAGTAGATAATATTTGTTCATCATTTAGTGGCTTGGTCGTGAATTAGATTTTGGAATTACAAAAAAAATAATTCCGAAATCTAATTCTAAAGGTATAAAATTAGTGAGAAATCAAGAATAAATACCTCCAAATCACATCCATTCGTGTGTGTAACAACTTCCATCCTTAAAACACAAACCGTCGCCAAAAACTATTGACTTTCGTTTGTAGTGCCTGTGCCTCTACCTGAAAATCGTGATTATCATTGTCAGCAATAGCAGCTAAATTTTGCTGGAAGCTACTATCTGTATCTCCACTCGCCAATTGTGCCTGTACGATAAGCCAATCCGCACTAAAACGATTACTCGCTGTTGGATTATTTGCCAATACTTGCTCTGCTGCCTGAATCGCAGCCGAATAATTAGCCGTTTCATATTCTACATAAGCGAGGTATAAAGCGGCTTCCGTATAGGATTCGCTAGTTCTTGGAACATCTTTAAAAAAGGTTTTTGCCTGCACATAGTCTTTTGCCTCAATCGCTTGAAGTCCTTGTTCAAACACATCTTGATTTTCTCCACCTCGCACATCCCCACTCACAATGGTATCATAATCTAAGCTTGCCAAGCCTTTGTTGCTATAGTTCGTATTTGCCCACCAAGTAGAACCTGCTACGACCAACATCAACACACTAGCAGCATAAGCCAAAAGAGAACGTACGCGCCCAAAGCCTCGGGCTGGCATGGATACTACTTTTGCGTCGCGTTCCGTAGTACTTGTAGAAGCCTTCTCGGAGAAGAAATTATCTGCCTTCAATTCTGCTCGTACATCAGCCAATACTCTCCGTTTTCGGATCGTAGCGGCTACATCTTCATAGAAATTCACTTCCTCTTGCAAGCCTTCATCAGCATTCATTTCGCCGCGAAAGGCTTGTTGTTCGCTTGCATTCATCTGTTTCCGAATGTAGCGTTCTATATCGTTCTGATTATATTCTTTCATTGCTTGCCTGTTTTTGCTCAATACATTTTTTAACTCTATCCATACAGCGTTTCCGCTTGATACGGACATAATTTACCTTCAATCCAAATTGAGGGGCAATTTCTTTATCCGATAGGTTCTCAAAATAGGTGCGTTCCAAGAGGGTTTTGCATTCGCCACCGAGCAGTTCGATACAAGCATAGAGTTGTTCGTATCGTTTCTCCTCGGCGGTTTTAGCTGCTATTCCATCTTCATCAGCTATCTCTTTGATATGATCTAAAGAGACTCCCTTATCTTTCTTTTTGATGTCCCACCAAATGTATTTGCAAGCATTATATAAATACCCTTTCAAGGTACTTTTAATTTCAAAATCTGCGCGTTCTAATTTTTCCCATAGCGAAAAAACAACCTGTTGAAAAACATCTTGTGCATCATCATCCGAGCCCCCGCCATTTAGTACTACCCATTTGCAGTGGTGATAATATTGCTCATACAATTCTTTTACAGCCGCCTTTTCTCCGCTTCGGAGCCGATCAAGTAGTCCGTTCATTGCACTTTGTTCACTATAAATAATGCCTCAATTTAGTGATATTCAAAAGTGCTTGCAACATTAGGTGCGTGAAAAATGATTTTGTTATCAATTTATTTTGTCTTTTCTGAAAAAAATCACATCGCTAGGCAACCCTTTCCATATACGCTGTACCTATAGAGCGAACAGTTTATTCAAAAATAATAAAACACAAATTTTAATGACAGCACGTATGTTTAAATCGGCAATGCTTAGTTTAGTAGCATCAGTTATCTTTCTAACATCTTGTACACAAGATGGCTTTTTCAATCAGGTATTTTCAGACAAAACAGATGATTATGTTGATCAAGCCATTTATGAAATCGAAGAGCGGGGCAATATGGGGCGCTTCGGTTG
>CALGLY010000322.1 GCA_937959095.1 uncultured Saprospiraceae bacterium | reverse complement strand
CCAAGAACGCGTCAAGGAGCGATAAGCGGGTTCATCGCCTGCCAATTCCTTGAGTACTTCCATTTCGGTGCGCGCATGCGATAGCATATCAATGAAATTATAGACAATAACTGTGAAGTCATTATTCAGATAATTCAGCGCATTGTCTTGCACTTGCTTTGCATGTCGAATGTTGGTTACTTTGGTATATTCAAAGCGCAATTCTTTTCGGATGAGGCGATCAATTTGCGCCGTGAGTAGATCGTACTCGTGCATATTTTTGCCACCTTTCTCATTGTCATTCAGCCACCATTCTGGATAGTATTCTTGTATTTCGCTAGGCATTAGTCCCGCAAAAATGGAATTGCGACTATACTGTGTAGAAGTAGGAAGGATACTATAAAAGAAGCTTTCTTCTTCCACGCGGTAAAACTCCGAAATGATAGGTTCTAGCACTTTCCATTGGTCGAAGCGTAAGTTATCGAACAAGACCATAATTGTTGGAACATCGTCGCTGATATGAGGGAAAATTTTATTTCGCATTAGGTTGTGCGACATGATAGGCCCTTCCGATTTCTTCTGCACCCAATTGACATAATTCTTTTGTATGAATTTGCAAAAAGCAGCATTCGCTTCACTTTTTTGCATGGCTAGTATATCTGCCATTTCCGTCGAATCGGATTCGTCAATTTTTAGTTCCCAACTGATGATTTTACGGTAAATATCTGCCCACTCTGTATAGTTGAGTTTGCTATTTATTTCTGTGAAAATTTGGCGAAACTCTTGCTGATAGTCTGAAGATGTTTTTTCTCGTACAAGACGTTTGTTATCTATTATTTTTTTGAGGGTCAATAGAATTTGACTCGGATTCACAGGCTTAATCAAGTAATCTGAAATCTGCGAACCGATGGCTTGCTCCATCACATCTTCTGCCTCGTTTTTTGTAATCATCACGATAGGGAGATGCGGGCTTTTCTCCTTTATTTGTTCTAGGGTTTCCAGTCCCGTCAGTCCAGGCATACTTTCATCCAAGAAAACCACATCAATATTGTTGTTCTCTTCGCATTCTTCTAGTGCATCATGCCCATTGGTGACGGTGATAACGTCGTAGCCTTTTTTCTTTAGAAATAGTAATTGAGGTTTCAACAAATCTATCTCATCATCTGCCCACAGGATTGTGATATTGTCCATGTATCTTTTTATTTATTTATGTAGGTTTTAAGTATCACTTAGATTAGGCTTAAATGTTCAATTTTGCCTAATGCTTAATACGACGCAAATGCGTTTCTACATCAAATTTGCTCGAAAATATAGAAGTATTTGTAGAATTGTCTTATGTGTGGACTTTTTTGTGTGGAAAAAGATGATATATGCGTAAATTAACTTGCTGGAGTAAGGGAATATTGCTTTGTAAGGAGTATTTCGATAGAATATGATAAACATATACTAGTTCATAGGTATAGGACAAATTTCTAGTTCATCAAAATGAAAGTTACTACTCGTATAGTATAGCGACTAAGCCCGTTGAACTTATAGCCGAGTAGTAACAAATGAAAACACCTTCTAATATGCAAAACGAAAGACGTAATTTTAAACATCTCCTCAAAATCCTTGGGCCAGGCTTACTTTTTGCTAGTTCTTCTATTGGCACATCGCATTTAGTGCTTTCCACTAGGGCAGGGGCGCATCATGGCATGATTTTTATTTGGGTCATTTTGGCAGCTTTGCTATTAAAGTATCCTTTCTATGAGTTCGGTCCACGATATGCCAATGCGACAGGACATAGCCTCCTGAAAGGTTATAAAGACCAAGGAAAATGGGCAGTTGTGCTTTATCTAGCAATTATCTTCATTAGCATGTTTGCAGTCGTAGGCGCAGTAGGTGCGGTGAGTGCTGGCTTGCTGAGTACGATGTATGGAATGGAAGCTATCCCAATGCCTTATTTGCTGGCTGGCATCCTGATTTTAACGGGACTCTTGCTACTCATAGGACGCTACGCTGCTTTAGATAATATTATCAAATTAATCTCTATCGTGTTATTGGTGACCGTCTTTACTGCTTTTGTAGCGGTCTTGCTAAAAGGTCCGATAGCACCTGCTGCGGACTTTGTACCAAATTACAATATTCTAGAAGGTGCAGCTTTGGCACTACTAGTCAGTTTAGTAGGCTGGATGCCTTCGGGGATGGAAGCTTCGGCTATGAATAGTATTTGGGTAGTGGATAAAATCAGAGCAACGGACTATCATCCTAGCTTGAAAGAGACGCTTTTTGATTTCAATTTGGGCTATATATTCACGGCAGTTTTAGCCTTCATGTTCTTGACCATTGGCGCATTTACGGTCTACGGTAGTGGCGAATTATTGGAAGGAAATTCTACGCAATTTTCTAATAAATTGCTGGCTGTATTCACGAGCAATTTAGGCGATTGGGCATATCCTGTGATAGCACTCGCTGCCTTTGGAACGATTTATGGAACACTCATCACTGCTTGGGATGCGTTTACACGTAGTTTTGCTAGAGGCTTGGGTGTCCTTAAATACGAACTGACATTTGATACTTCTAACTCTAATGAAAAATTGGCGTATAGTGCAGCACAAGAGCAATTTTTGACACGAATGTATAATATCTTTTTACCGCTTATTGGGCTAGGTGGGTTCATCTTATTCACACAGTTTACAGGTAGCATGATTGCCATCTTGGAAATGGCGACGATCTTCTCCTTCATTGCTGCGCCTCTTATTTCTTTTTTGAATTTGCGCGCCATCCAAAGCAAGAGAATTCCTGAAAGCCATCGTCCGCCTTCTTGGATGTTGGTACTATCCTATGTTGGATTGATTGCAATGAGTGTCTTTGCAATCTATTATTTATTTGCTATGCCGACGGGCGAGCATTAAAGGACCGTTTCTTTGAACCGCTCAATTATTTCAGGTAATAATTGAGCGGTTCAATTCTGCTTTACTACTGGTGTTTTTTTATCAAGAGACTTAGGGCGAACGAAAAGTCGTTTTTATAA
>CALGLY010000321.1 GCA_937959095.1 uncultured Saprospiraceae bacterium | reverse complement strand
AATTTATTTACCCTCACCGAAGAAGAAGTGAATATACTTGTACAAGTACGAGAGGAAGGAGAAGAGGCTGCGGAAAGCTGTATCGCTATGGGAACTGATGAAGCACTATTGAGCTTGAACGGCAATGGTGATACAGGTAATAATGACAAAATCGACCTCGAACTTTCGCTTTCTGCATCCACTACCCTGCCTGGCATTTACAAAAATGTAAGTATTACTACTACTATTCAAAATACAAGTGACACCGATGCAAGCGATATAAAAGTATCCTTGTCGGCTTGTAGCGCGACGAGTACGACACCTACTATTTTTAATAATCGAGTGGGTATTGTCTATGCAAATACAAACTCAATAGCTTCTACAGGTTCGTATGATAATTTGGTACAATCGTGGTCGATTCCGCGCTTGGCAGCAGGCACATCTGCTACTTTGACCGTCAATTTATATACCCTTTCCGATGAATATATCAACTTGCTTGCTACGGTTCGTAGTGCGAGGGAGGAAGACATAGATTCTACACCCAATGAAAGAGCATTTTCTGCTTGTATAGCGACAGAGGATGACGAAGCCTTTTTGCGCCTGAATGAATTGGAGGATAATGTGGATTTACCTGACTTAACAATCACAAATCTTCGCGTAGCAAATACGGGCGAAGCAAATACGGTTGTGCCTTATCAAATTGACCTTAGCAATATTGGTTTAGCAGACGCAAGCGAGGATTTCCGTTTAGGCGTTTATCTTTCCAATAATGCAACCCTCGATGGCAATGATATAGAAATAGGAGAAATACCAACGGGCAATTTCCATGCAGGACTCGTGATTCGGGATGTGAATGGCAATTTTGATTTAACAGGAATAGCCGCAGGAAATTACTTCTTGATTTTTGAAATTGATACGGATAAAAATATTACTGAAAGTGAGGAGCAAAATAATATCCTTAGTCAAGCCTTCCGTGTGAATGGCGAGACTCCTCCCACAACAAACTTTGTGTGCGAAGGCAATATCTTACGCAATAACGGCTTTGAAAATGGTTTAGATTTTTGGAATGTCACACAAGGAAACGCACAAATTTCTTCCGATGCACGCACAGGAAATAGTGCACTGCAACTATGTGATGGAAATGGGCGTAGTAATCTGCTTACTAATATTCCTATTGTAGAGGGCGCAGCAGCTTATTCCCTATTTTTCTACGCTAAAGTGGATAATCCTGGAGAGTATGAAACGATTTATCAAAATTCGGTGCAGCTTTTCTTCTTCAATTCCGCTTGGCAGCGCGTTGCAGGCGGAACATCGAATGGCACTTATCCATTTGAACGAATCAAAGCAACTACAGAATATGCACTACATTCCATCACACGATTAGTGCCAGAAGATGCTGCTTATGTAGGGGTAGAAATTACACGAAACTGGGAAGGCTGCATGTACCTCGATGATTTTTGCCTTATTCCAGAACAGACATCACCTGACTGTTCGCTCAATATGGAAGTAGTAAGTCTAAATTGCGATGACAATGAAACGCCACTCAATCAATTGGATGATAAATACACCTTTGACTATCGAGTAAACGCTACGAATGCGAGTGTAGGCGGCTATACGTTGAGGTATCCTATTCGAGTAAATCAAGACGGTTACCAAGTAGGTCAGTATGGACAAATCTATACGTCCGAACCCATTCAAATAGGTGTTGATTTTGAGATAACGGCAACGATAAAAGACCTTGCCAATCTCGAATGTGAAATTACGGTACCAATAGAAAAACCAGAACCCTGCTCCGAAGCCCTCGCTTGCGATATTGATTTTGAATTAACCGTTTCCGATTGCAATGACAATGGTACGCCGAGCGATGATAGTGACGATACGTTCACGCTTACGATTCTAGCTTCAGGTATCAATACAAGCGGTACATGGAAAACAACCAATTTCTACAATCGAGAATTTAGAGGGGCTTATAATGTGCCTGTAGAGATTGGACCATTTTTGCTTGAAAATTATATTTATACCTATGTAAGTATTCGAGATGTAAATGATAACTCTTGTAATGCCTCTCAAAATTTTGAATTGCCTTTGCCTTGCGCTGTCGTCAATACGAATGTATGCAATGAAAATTTATTACAAAATGGAAATTTTGAACAAGGACTCTCCAACTGGACGGCATTGGATTTTGAATATACGCCCGAACGAATAATTCCTAGTATCGTAAATCCAGCTACAAGCTTCGATGGTAGTCAAGCCATAGAGGTTTGTACCAATACGCAAGATGCCCTTTTCTTTAGTGCCATTTATCAAGACATTCCGCTATCGGATAATTTTCAAGCTTTTGAACTCTCCTATGATGGTATCTTTAGCGAAGTAGGCGGACTCACAAGAATAGGGGCAGAATTTTATGATGCCGATGGCAATTTCGTCCCAGGTAGCAACTATGTGAATGGCGGCATTGGCAGAACATGGTCAAGCAATAGTCGTGACATCAAATTTGCACCTGAAGGAGCTACTACGATGCGTATCCTCTTTGGTGCTAGCGGCGGCGGTGATTTTGGTGATGCTTGCATTATTTATGATAATGTATGCCTACAAAAATTAGGCAATGAATTTGAACGCATTGATTGCGAAAATAATTTACTAAACAATAATTGGACAACTCGAAATACAGATGTAGGTGTTATCTATGGCGCACCTGTCTTCAATCCTAGTCCTGCTCGCATTGGCGTAAATGGTTCGTACTCGCAAGCCGTGCAAGCTTTTGAAGGGCAGATTTTCGAACTGAATTTTTATGCCAATTTCCGAAGTAATGCAGCGCGGGTTTACCTCGACTTCTTAGATGAAAACGGCAACCTCTTAGCCGTCAGCAGCATAAGCGATAATCAAGGACTTTGGGATGGCTATATGCTCCTAAGTGAATCTGCCCCCGCAGGCACAACACAAGTACAAGTACGCGCAGAAAATGATATGTGGTTTCAAGCACCTTGCCTCAATAGAATTGGAGGAGTCGCTACCGATGTTGATTTACAGATAGAGGCTGTGGAAGTACCTTTTTCTGTGGGAATGAATGAAACCTTTCAGTATGATCTTAGTCTTGTGAATGCTGGTACAGCAAGTGCCATAGGTGCATACGATATCGAAGTCTATATTTCGAATTCTTCCTATTTCAATAGCACTTCTGCGACGCATATTGAAACGATTACGACTAATGATACGCCTGTTGGCACTACGCACCTACAAGGATTTTTAACGATTCCTACACTTGATAGAGCTGGGCGACTATACTTACATTTCAGAATAGATGAAGCCAATGCTATTGCAGAATTGGATGAAGCAAATAATGGTTTTGCACAACAATTAGGCGTGACGGCTTCAGGTATTCCTTTCTGTAATAATCGCTCTAATTCGCCTTGGGAAGAATGGATCTCCTACATCAAAATCGGAAATACCGAAAATCTTACAGGTAAAGCGGAATATTCATCCTTCTACTACAATCCGCTTATTGAGGCACAAAAAGGCGTAGCTATTCCAATACAATTACGTGCGACTTATAGCTATTTCACTTATCCAGAACATTGGCGTATTTGGATTGATCTAAATCAAGACAGAACCTATACCGATAATGAAATTGTCTATCAAGGCATCCTTCAACCACCTGCGGTAGGAAGCGGCGTTTCTAAGACTTTATATGACAATATTACCATCCCGAATTCGGCACTTAATGGGCAAACGCAGCTACGCATCATTATGAGTCGGAATGGTTTTGAAGATCCTTGCGGTATTATTGAATATGGGGAAATTGAAGATTATTTCATTAATATTTCGGGGAGTGATCAGCCGTTTGGAATAGCTCAAAATGAAATTGTTCCACCCTTACATCTATACCCCAATCCTACGCGCGATGCGATACAAGTAGTTTTGGAAGCAGCAAGTAATAAGACCGATATGATTCGGGTATTTAATGCACAAGGTACACTACAATTAGAATGCACTTTTGAAGTATCGAAAGGCAAAAATCTATTTAAACTAGAAGTATCTAATTTAGCAGCAGGCGTGTATTTTCTCACTACTGCGGAGGGGCAGCAGGCTCGTTTTGTAAAAATAGAATAAAGTAAATTTCCTATACAATCCGTAAATGAAGAACACAGAGACGTATCTTTGCACGCCTCTGTGTTTTCATTATGGAAATTAGGATTAGGCTCTATTTCAATAGCACAAACTCCACCCGGCGATTCAGTTTTTTATTCGCTTCCGTCTCGTTACTGTATGCTGGTTTACTTTCGCCCCAACCTTTGTATATTAGGCGGTCATCCGCTATTCCAAGT
>CALGLY010000320.1 GCA_937959095.1 uncultured Saprospiraceae bacterium | reverse complement strand
GCGAACAGAGGTACAAACCGCAAGCAGTAAAACGGGTATACATTCCGAAACCTGACGGGAGTGAACGTCCATTAGGTATTCCTAATGTTCGAGATAGGGTAGTGCAGCAAGCCTTGCTGAATGTACTGCAACCAATCTTTGAGCCTGATTTCCATCCATCGAGCTATGCCTATCGTCCAGGTCGCAGCGCGGCAAGAGCGGTAGCAAAAGCAGAACGCTTTAGCAATCGCTACGGCTTATGCCACGTAACAGACATGGATTTATCGAAGTATTTTGACACGCTCGACCATGAATTGATACTACAAGGGGTAAACCGCAAAGTGAGCGACGGAACGGTTTTAGGACTGATAAAACAGATACTAAAAGCAGGTGTAGTAGAAGATGGAAAATGGAAGTCAAGTGAAGTAGGTAGCCCACAAGGGGGTGTAATATCGCCCTTACTGATGAACATTTACTTGGACAGTTTTGACCAAGCGATGAAGCAGCAGGGAATCCGCATAGTTCGCTATGCGGATGATATACTTATCTTCGCCAAATCAAAATGGGAAGCAGGCAAGTACAGAGCCATTGCAACCGCTTACCTAGAAGGGGAGTTGAAGCTAAAGGTGAATACAGCCAAAACCCATCTGACGAACATTTGGCGCGGCATCGCCTTCTTAGGTTTTATCATCACCTCCAAAGGCGTGCGGATACACCCGAAAAGTATCAAGAAGTTCAAAGCCAAAGTGCGAAAGCTTACGCCTCGCAATGGCGGCGGGAACTTGATGATACAAATACTGAATCTGAATCAACTCTTACGAGGTTTTGCTAATTACTTTCGCATCGGCTTAGTCAAAAGCCTATTCCGTGACTTGATGTCATGGATAAGGCGACGACTAAGAATGAAGAAAATGCGGGAGTGGAAATCGTGGAAAGGCTTGCACAAACAGCTTCGTACAAAGGGCTATCGGGGAACGTTTGAACGTATCTCCATATACCGTTGGCGTAATGCTGCTTGTCATCTCATCCACAAAGCACTACCCAATGAGTGGTTCACAAAACTTGGTTTGTACGACATGGAGCGCGTAAAAACGAATAGCTTGCATCTGTATTACGAATAAGATTTAACAGGAGCCGTGTACGAGACCCGTACGCACCGTGCTGTGAGAGGGATAAAGTAAGGAGTCAATTCCTTACTTTACCCTACTCGATTAATTTCAATAGTTTATTATTTATTAATAATGTTAAATTCTATAAAGTGTTTGTAATCAATGATTTAGTTTAACAGTAAGTTGTTGACTACTTTAGTTTTTGTAAAAGTAGAAGTCTAATACTGTCCTCTTTATCTCAAGAAAAATATTTTAGATTTGATGTGGTTTCTACCGCGAACTTATAATTAAAAAACATTAAGAAGCTATTTGAGTTTAAGTATTTTTCTATAGGAGAGAATATTTTTTGTCTGCTTTGGCTTTTAAAACCGCATATAGCCTTCGCTAAATAAGGTTTTTTAAAAGTGAATGTAGGCGGAGGATTGTCCTCATATAGGAAATTAATTAAATTCAAATAGCTTCTAAGTATTGAGTTTTATTAACTAAATTATCAATTAATTCATATTTAGATTTTACAAGTTCGCAGATTTATAAAGCTATTGAAAATTAAAACATTATGCGCTTTCGTATACTATCATTAGTAGTAGTCTTATTGCTATATACGTCTTTATTAAAAGCCCAATTCTTCCAAGGAACATTAACTGTTGATAATGGAGATTTAGTTGTATCTCTTATTCCAATATGTGGAGATGTTTCAGATATAAAAATAACACAAATAGGTTTTAGCATTGAATCTACAACACCTTCCTCTTTTACTTATGGAACACCTATTGTAAATACAACGAACTTTCCTGGTGCCCCAATACCAGCAGGAGGGTCTAGTGTTTCATCAGGTACTCAAACTACAACTTTTACTAGTAGTTTTGCAGGAGGCAGTGTTCCTACTATAACTTATACTGAAGGGACTCCATACGAACTTGTCAGGATTCCTATATCAGATGGAATAGGAACTGGGGATTTCGATTTAATTGCATCTGGCGATTTTTCAAGCTACTTTTTTAATGTACAAACAACAGATGGAGGGGGAACGGCAGATGCTACTTATTCCTTATGTCTAGGAGGATCAGGCAACACACAATTGTCTTGTCCAGGGACTTGTACTGCAGATAATCATTTTACTGGAGATGATGTAGAGAGTACTCCTGATTATAGAGAAGGCGTTAGCAATGTCCCACTTCCAGTAGAACTAATTAGTTTCAATGTCTATCAAGAGGAAACAGAAGCAGTCTTAAAATGGTCAAGTGCGCAAGAACTTAATTTCAAAGGCTATGAAGTAGAACGTTCTGTGAATGGCAAAGATTTTGTAAATATTGGCTGGCTTGATGGCGCTGTAAATACGCTAGAGCGACAACAATACATCTATAGAGATAAGACAATCACAGGTAAGCAGGCCTATTATTATCGTCTGCGGATGGTTGATTTAGATAATAGTTATGAATATTCTTCTATTGTAGTCTTAAATAGTAAAGATTCAGAAGGTGAATATTTTCAGCTTTCTCCTAATCCTGTAAATGATTTGATTGGTTTTGATATTAGTCTATTAGATGATGAAAGTGTTCGATTGGAAGTTCGTCAAATATCAGGACAGTTAGTGTATAAAGAGAATCAATATCTTAATGTAGGAGAAAATCGGGTAGAGTTAGATGGTAGTTATTTATCATCAGGAATTTACTTGATAGCTGTTTATACACAGCAAAATATTTTCACCGAACGCTTTGTGAAAAAATAGATATGTACACTATTTTATTTTAAAAAAGACGACTCGCACTTTTTACCGTAGTGCCGAAAATATAAATTATCCCAAAGTAAAATGTGGGAAATAAACTGGTAAATCGGTCTCATCGCAAGATGGTATCGATTTACTGTTTTTTGGCAATTGAAGTATTTACAATTCTTCAAAAAATCCTGTTTCTCTGTTCTTTCGTACATTATCCCAATTGAAACAGCGTCCATTCATTGCAATATAAATACCAGCAGATAAAAGCTGCACCATAGCTAATGCTGTACCAAGATTAAAGAACCCATCCGAAGAAGAGCCAAAGGCATAGGGAATCATGGCACCTGTGAGAACTATTGTTTTTCCTTCTATATTGGCATCTGCTAGGTAGCGCGCGGTATCCACCATTCTATCCGTACCATGCGTGATAAGGATCTGATTTGACTTTGATCGCCGACAGTTATGCTCCACAATTTGCCAATCTGCTTCGGTCATTTCTAGACTATCTACCATCATTAGGGTTTTTATATCTAGGGGGACTTTACAGCGTCCGCGCTCAAACATTTCTTTAAGGCGTGAATCCTTAAAGTATAATTCACCTGTGATGAAGTTATATTCTTTATCAAATGTGCCGCCTGTTACAAAAACCTGAACCATTAATTTAGATTGACATAATTAATCAGACACAAGTAAGAGCATGTTAGGATTTTTCCTTCCAGAAAACCAATATATTACGAACCCGCCTGCTTGTATAGCTAGTTCAGAATAAAATGACATAGTTTTAGCCGTCGACTTGCCAAGCGTCCAACGGCTAGGCGAATCCAGTATGTCAAATAATAGTGATTCAGCTATAGCAGACAAGTCTGAATAGAACGGGCAGGCTTGACTGCATAAAAAATAAGCAACATATCCAGACCTGTCTGCCGACAAAGGCAGGTAAGCCGTTCATTTTTTCATATTGTCAAAACCGCAAACTATTGATTTTCAGTTTGTAAAAATTCCCAACAAACTCTAATACTACATTTCTTAATGAGTCTGATTACTTATTTTACAAAAAAAGTCACTTGACTTGCATCAAGTGACTCCCAAATATATGGTTTTCTTTTATTCAGACAAGAAATACAGCTACATTCATTGCCTAAACTACCTTATCGGCACAAGAAGAACTTGCAAAGGCATTTGGCTTGGCTTTGAAAACAAAACCCATTCCTAGAATATAACCCATTGCTTCTTTCAATGCCTTATTTGATTTGAAACTTGGGTCAGTGTTGATATCTGCATGTACTTCCAGCTCCACTTTGTATTGGTCGAGTAAATCGCAAAGCGCGTAGGCGATTTCTACCGATTTTGCAACTTCCATTATCATTCGCTCTTTCAGCGTCATCCGTTGCGTCTTTTTATAGTTGCTAATGAACATGAAGCCGCCCTTTTTCTCGCGCAAAAACACGATAACGGTTGCAAATTCGATGACCTCACCGCGTACTTGCGAATCGGTACCAATACACACCTTTAGTTTATAACCTGCTGCTGTTTCTCTGATGATGGTATCTTCCACCGCTTGCTTGATAGGCAATTCTATACGCTGTCCATCAAGCTTTCTCCATTTTTCCATGTTGCGTAATTTACGCTTTTTCAGGCAATTAGTCAACTGCTAATTTAGCTTTAAGGCAAACTTAATATTGACTTAAAGCACCTTTATGCGATAGAAATTTTGAAATGAATTACGCTAATAGAATTACTTTTTTTATGGAAAAGTTCCTTGATAACGCTAAAAAAATAATTTAACGATTTTGTCAAGCCGTTTTTACAACAGAATGCTTCATTTCAAATGAATTGTAAAAACGGCTTGTTTTTAACATTTAAGCACCAGGCACACGTGCCGTAGCAAAGACGCGCTTGATGCTGTAGCGACTATTGATGCCATTGGTATATACCAGCAAAAGACCGCCCATGATAGCGAGATTTTTAGTAAATAAGACAGATTGTAAGCGTCTAAAATCTTCGGTTTGTTGTACACAATCGAAGGTCGCTAAACAGTCATGCGGTAAGGCCCAATAAGGGTGGACGATGATAGTTAAAGGAATCCAGTACAAGAGCAGCAAGATTACTCCTAAGCGCACCCG
>CALGLY010000319.1 GCA_937959095.1 uncultured Saprospiraceae bacterium | reverse complement strand
AGGACAGTAAAAAGTTTCGTGCGCTCAAGAGGTGGCAATACCGAAGATGCAGAGGATTTGATACAAGAAGGTTTGTCGCAATTGGCCTTGAACCTGCTAGATAATAAGTATCGAGGTGGCAGTTCCATTGAGAACTATGCCTTTGGTATTTGTAAATTTAAATGGCTCAATATTGCCAGCAAAAAAGGAATAAAGACAGTAGGTATTACAGACGATGATAAAGAAAAAGTAGGAACAGACGATATAGAAGGCAGTTTTGTAGCGGGTGAAATGCGCGAATGGCTTTGGAAAATAGTAGGGAATATGCGCGGCCGCTGTCCCGGTTTTTTAAAGCTTTGGGCAATGGGTTATTCGCATCGTGAAATTGGAACCGAACTAGACGTGACCGAAAAACGCGCACGAAAAAATACATCAGAATGCCGAAAACGTCTCCGAGAAACCATAGCAAAAGACGCTAACTTGACGCAATTTATGAAAGAAATGAAGTTGACAAAGTTTAATTTATTTTAGAAAGATCTATTTAGATTTTTGGATGAAATGTATCCAAATTTTAAAAATCTAAATATCCAAGAATTTATACAATGGAAAATCGAAATTACACAAACAAAATTGATGCGCTGCTCAATGGAAAGCTAAGCGCGTCTGACCGAACAGCATTTCGGGAAGAAGTAGCTAAAGATGCTACTTTGGAGCAAGAGGTGAAAGAACATGTCTTGGAGCGCGAAGCGATTAAGTTATTACTAAAAGAAGATTACAAAGCACAAATAAAAGCATGGCGTGCGGAAGAGAGTGCAGCAACTACTCAAAGTACGGCACATACGGCTAAAGAACGAACACTAAAGCCACAGGCACGCAGTCGTTCGTTGCGCTCTATCCTATCTGCTGCTGCAAGCATTTTGTTATTAGTGGTTGGTGGTTTTTGGTTTGCGAATACCAGTTATTCTAATAGCACACTTATAGAAGACATCTATATTGCTGCAAATACACCAGGAGATAAAAGCGGTGAAACGCAATTAGAAGAAAATTTACAAAATGGTTTAAATGCCTTTGTTAATGAAGATTATGACACTGCTATTCGTTCCTTTAGAGCAACTGGAAATACGATAGATGCAAATTATTACTTAGGACACAGTCACTTCAAGTTGGAAGAATATGCAGAAGCCATAGGCTATTTTAATAAGGTCTTGACAGTAGATGCTTTACCAGCTTATATCAATCGAAATCAATTAGAGTATAATCGTCTCTTGGCACAAGTTGGTGCAGAGGATACAGGTAGTGCTTTCCAACAAAATTTAGACCAATTAATTCAGAATGGACAGCCACCTTACAATCAGAAAGCACAAATCTTGAAGGATAAGATGGGGAGTTTTTGGAGGAACTTTACTTTTTAGGGAAAGAAAATATTCCTATCTTTACTTGCAAAGACTTAGTTATTGATAAAAAATTTGCAAATGACAATTGCAATAATTGAACAAATCAGGAATCATATAGCAGAAAACATACTAGATCAAGCCATCGAAGTATTCCGAACGTATTGTACGGAATTTGAAAATGAACTCATTATACAATCCAGTAAGTATAACAACTTGAGGGATGCGATTCGACAAGGCATTATTTCAAGAGAACAAAGTAATTTGGAACGCAACCAGCTTTGTCATGCCCTACTGGAATTGCTAAATGAAGTAGATGTAAAAACCACCGCACCAAAAAATGAAAGTCATGAATTAAGTGGTGAGCTTAGAGATGTATTGGCGTTTGCAGAATTGATAAGTAGACGCAAAGGAAAAGAAAGAACCTCCACAAAGGATTTTTTCACAGCCCTCGTCAGTATGAAACCCGATTCCTTAAGCCACTTAATAACGGACTTAAAGGAAAAGAAAGCATTACCTAAATCGGCAGATAGTAGCCTACTTGAATTGCCAAGGAAATTATCAAATAACCGAAACTTATCCGCTTGCCTAACCGAATCCTTATCAGAATTGGGAGAAATCGCTAAAACAGATGGAGCTATCACTCCTGCTGATATGTTTATTGATGTATCTAAATTTGGAAAAGGAAAATCCGTAGCAAAACTCCGCAAGCACGGCATCGGACGAACCGAAATAGATGGCTATGTTAAAACTTTAAATTTAGATGTGAAACAACGAGCATTGGCAGCCTAGCACTCCCCTACCCTATCACAGGGCTAATCAGTTTTTAATAAAAATGAAAATTGAAATAAAAATTGAAACCCCATGTCCCTGAAGACTCAAAGGAAACTTGGAGGTAGTTTTTCATTTCAATTTTCATTTAGCACATTACTCTTTTTTAGAACTGATTGATTCCCCCTACCCTATCATCAAACAGGTCCCCAACCGATATAAACGCTAAATAGCAACATCACCCAAGCCAAAACCAAAATCATGCCCGCTACAGGAAAAATGAACCGTAGCCAGCGATCGAACGGCACATTACAAAGACTTAGCATGGCAATCAGACCACCAAGCGCAGGATTGAAAAGATTCGTTACGCCATCTCCTATTTGGAAGGCAAGAATAGCCGTTTGGCGAGTAAGTCCAAGCAATTCGCCTAATGGAATCATAATCGGAAGCGTCGCCAAGGCCTGTCCACTCCCCGATGGAATCATCAGATTGAGCAGGGATTGCGCTACAGACATAAATACGGCCGATACATAAGTAGGTAACATGGATAACATATTAGAGAGACGAAAAGCAATCGTATCGCTAATATTTCCCATTTCCATCACTACCCGAATAGAAGTCGCATAACCGACCATAAATGCGCCAGGTGCTACGACTGCTACCGATTTCAAAGCGGTCTCGCTTATCGTTTTCCCATCCAATCGAGCAGCAATGCCACTCACTATAGCAATGAGTATAAAAATAGCTGAAATTTCATTGAGATACCAGCCCTGCGTGAAGATGCCATAGAGCATCAGTCCCAGTCCGCCAAGAAAAATGGCAAGTACCATCCAATTATTGGTAGTGATATTATACTCTTCGATGGGTTTGGAAAGTGCAAAGCCATCGGTACTTAATCCTTTGCCAAGGCTACGGTCTGGACTAGCTAAAATGCGTTTGAAGTAACGTAAATTATAATAAGCCAAAATACTTAACGCACCAAAACATAACACAGAACGCAACTCCCAACCCGAAAAGAGGGGCATCTCGGCTATTTTATGGCCAATGCCAACGGTATAAGGATTGATAGGAGAAAGTCCGAAACCCACTGTTACTGCGCCTGCTCCTACCCCAGCGGCAAGAATCAAATCGCCACCCAATGCAAGCACGACAACTGCGGCTATGGGAATCATAGCGATATTATGCTCATAGCCGACCACAATACCGAGGAGTCCATAAATGTAGGTGAGGAGAACGATTATTAAGAAACGACGTTTCAGTCCTAGTTTCCGCACGGCTGTGCCTACAGTGTTTTCTATCATCTGAGAGCGTTCTAGCATCCCAAACATGATACCACCCGAAAGTACTACAAAAATAATTTCTGCTGCTGCTTTGAAGCCCATTGGAAAGGCTTTGAACATATCCAAAAAACCTACTGGTGTGGCAGCTATCGTTTGATACGAACCTGGAATTACGCGTTGTCTCCCATCTACGAGTTCACGTTCATATGCCCCCGCAGGTAGCACATAACTCAATAAGGTTGTGAATACAATAATTCCAAAGAGCATCACGATAGGATGCGGGATATAGTTATACCATTTCTTATTCATACCCACAATAATAATAACGTTCGTGGACAAATTCTGTAGATGAAGAAAAAGGAAACACAAAAAACTCCAATTATGTAGTGTTAAGTAGTCAGATAGAAAATAAGATAAGAAACTTGTACTTCCTTTTTCTTTGAAGTTAGTCGCAAACTTATTAGAGAATCAAAGAATAAAAGCAGTAGCACCGAGCGAGTGTAAGTCAAATTTTATCGATTCTATAATCAATAATGCCCAATGCTACTGCTTTTATATTCTTGCATCTATAACTAGAACGCAAGAACTTAACTGTCTCTGTGTTGGAATTACAAGGACAAAGATTTTTGACCTTACTTATGGAAAATAGTTTTGGAGTAGAACATACAACTTAACTATGAGCGACAAATATAGTATTGTGCTTATAAAATACCAAAAAAATTAGATTATCATATTTAATCTGTGATTCAGAAATATAGAGCTTCATTATTTTTAAACACGTTTCAATTTACACGCCTCACGTGCAACGTGCATAATTTATTTTTTTGATTCACGTTCAGCATGAAACGTTACACGTGCAATAAATTTTAACAAAAAATGAATTTAACGTTTGCCTTTTCAGAAAACACCTTTTTTCTTATTCTATCCAAGAATATAATCCATTTTAAAAACATTTTAAAGCTTTCTAACGACATTTATAGATAAACAAGCACACTATAACGATTTCATCATTTTCTTGTCTTAAAATCTAAAATCAGAATTAGGACTAAGAACCAGAAAGAGTACATTATTTCATGCACGTTACACGTGTAAAATGACATTTAACACTTTTCATTTTTAAAGTTACACATTTCAAGTTACATTTGCAACGTGCATTTTTCATTTAAAAAACTAAGAAATGAGTAAAATTGTCATTTTTGGCAACCAAAAAGGAGGTGTTGGAAAATCTACACTAACTTGTTTATGTGCCAATGCGCTTTCACAAGCACCTTTGAACTATAAGGTTTTGGTCATTGATAATGATAACCAAAAAAGTATTGCAGAAGCGCGTGCTTTTGATGTAGAAGATCTTACAGACACTACTGAAGTGCCTTATGATGTAATAGCAATGTCACTAAGCCAAATTCAGAAAGAAATTGCAACCCTCGATCAGCAGTATGATTTCATTTTTATAGATACTGCTGGAAAATTAGATGCTGATGCGCCTATCGAGACACAGGAGATTACTAAAGGTTTGATGTATGCCGATTACCTGTTTTTGCCTTTTCGAGCAGGAAATTTTAATTTAGATGCCACCTTACCCTACCTAGAGTTGCTTTTAAAAGTGCAACAGCAGCGCAGCAAAAGTACACGCGGACTGAAGGTATGTGGA
>CALGLY010000318.1 GCA_937959095.1 uncultured Saprospiraceae bacterium | reverse complement strand
ACTTCCCTGTCAATCCTCCTTTCCTTCCAAGCAACCCAGGCAATGGAAGGATCTTTTACCCAAATCGTTGGCAGCCACTTTCTTTTAATGTTTTTATAGATCAGAGTGGCAATGAGATTCCAGGTGCCGCACCTCAGTTTGTGAGTCCAGAATGGGGAAATGTAGTACCCTTTTCCTTACAGCAGGAAGATGTGACAACTTACACTCGCTTCGGACGACAATATCAAGTCTACCACGATCCTGGTGCTCCTTGCTATTTGGAAGCCGATGGATCAGGGCTTTCGGAAGAATTCAAGTGGGGCTTTTCTTTAGTGACCAAATGGAGTTCGCAGCTCGATCCTGGGGATGGTGTCCTTTGGGATATTTCTCCAGCTTCTATTGGTAATATAGAATCTTACCCTACAGATATAGAAGGCTTACGTGCTTTTTACGATGAAGAAATGGGAGGTGATCCTAGCCGAGGCCATACGTTGAACCCTGTGACGGGTATGCCTTATGAAGAACAACTGGTACCACGTGCTGATTATGCGCGTGCATTAGCAGAATTTTGGGCAGATGGACCTGACTCTGAAACGCCTCCAGGACACTGGTTTACACTATTGAATTATGTGAATGACCATCCGCTAACTGAAAAACGCTTCCGAGGAACAGGAGCAGTCTTGAATGACTTGGAGTGGGATGTAAAAGCCTATTTTATGCTAGGTGGAACGATGCATGATTGTGCGATTTCTGCTTGGAGTATTAAAGGCTGGTATGACTATGCGCGCCCCGTTTCAGCACTGCGCTATATGGTAGGCAAAGGTCAGAGCAGCGACCCGAATCTTCCTAATTATGATCCAGAAGGTATCCTATTAGATGAAGGCTATATAGAATTAGTAGAAGCAGGAGATCCTTTGGCGGGTGCGAATGGTGAACACATCGGAAAGGTTAAGTTCTATGCTTGGCGCGGGCCAGATTATATCACTGAACCAGAGACAGATTTTGCAGGAGTAGGTTGGATATTGGGAGAAAACTGGTGGCCCTACCAGCGGCCAACCTTCGTGACCCCTCCTTTTGCGGGCTATATATCGGGGCATTCGACCTTTTCACGTGCAGCAGCAGAGATGATGACGATGCTCACCGGCGATGAAT
The DNA here is from genome assembly GCA_937959095.1 of uncultured Saprospiraceae bacterium. Taxonomy (GTDB): domain Bacteria; phylum Bacteroidota; class Bacteroidia; order Chitinophagales; family Saprospiraceae; genus JAAUTG01. The sequence continues at coordinate 3,321 of CALGLY010000318.1, read as the reverse complement.
TTTTCCCTGGTGGTATGGGCGAATTTGAGGTAAAGAAAAATGAATTTCTAGTCTTTGAGGAAGGACCTAGTGTAGATTTTACCTTGCAATGGGCGACTTACCGCGATGCCTCCGACCAAACGAGTCTTTCGCGAATTTGGGGTGGTATTCATCCACCAGTCGATGATATTCCTGGCCGCTTAATTGGTATGGAAGTAGGGACTACTGCCTTCCAATTTGCACAAGATTATTTTTATAATGATGCCGATAATGATGGCTTTTTTAGCTTCGAGGATTGTGATGATAATAATCCTTTAGTCAATCCATCCTTACCAGAAGTATGTGATGCCTTGGATAATGATTGCAGTGGTATTGTAAACGATGGCTTACCTAAAATAACGTACTATCTTGACTTAGATGGCGATGGCTATGGCGATCCTGAAATGACAATAGATACCTGTCTTACTGTGCCGCCTCCAAATTATGTAACCAATAATGTGGATTGCAATAGTTTGGAACCAGGTATCAATCCGGATGCAGTGGAAATATGCGATGGTATAGATAATGACTGCAATGGCTTCATAGATGATACCTTGCCTGTGACAACCTACTACTTCGATGCCGATGGCGATGGCTATGGCGATGCTGCGGCTACGCTGGATACTTGCCTGACTGTACCGCCTGCGGGTTATGTAGTGAATAAGCAAGATTGTAATGACTTTGATTTAAGTATTAATCCAAGTATTGCAGAAATATGCGATGGCATAGATAATGACTGTAATGGCTTTGTAGATGATGGCTTACAACTCTATACCTATTATCAGGATATGGATGATGATGGTTTTGGAAATATCAATATTCGTATGGATACTTGTCAGTCTTTTCCACCGTTTGGTTTTGTGGTGGATGCAACAGATTGTGATGATACTGCTTCAAATAGATATCCGAATGCAGATGAAATAGCAGATAATGATATTGATGAAGATTGCTCGGGAATTGATTTATTTAAGGAAACAAAAATCTTCCCGAATCCTACTAGCGGACAATTACGAATACAGTATGATTATAACGAGAGTTTGGAAGTGGAAGTGCTAGATATGGTTGGACGATTACTGAAAACAGAAACTCTAGTGCCAAACGATAATTTCTTTTATGTAGATATGCAAAATTTACCAAAAGGTGTTTATATATTAAGGCTGTTTAATACGAAAGGAGAGCGTTTATTGGCGCATAAAGTCCTTCGAGTTTAGCGTTTGAACGCGCATTACCAAATGGATAATTGATAATTTAAAATTGATAATGATAAACTCGACTTTAGGTATTGATAGTTAAAAGTCAATGCCTAAGGCAAACTAAATTAATAAATTGGTCGTTTTAGGCTAGTCATTTTTTCTTCTAATAAATCTTCAAAAACCGCGTATAGCTCGCTAAACAAGGCTTTTTTAAGATTTATTAGAAGGAAAAAGAACAGTATAAAATGGCTAATTTATTATTTTAATTTGCCTAAAGTCGAGCGAAGAGTTTTGCAGGAATAGGATATGGAGAGGAGTCATCGTCAATTATTAATTGTTAATTATTAATTGTCAATTATCAAAACATGCTACGAATACCCTTACTGCTATGCCTATTATGCCTTTGCCTAAATACCTATGGACAAGATGAAAAATTTCAAATACTAGACATTGTAGTGTTGGGCAATAAGAAAACCAAAAAACGCATCATCACTCGCGAACTCGATTTTAGAATAGGCGACAGTCTTCTTCTTCATGAAATTACAGAACGCTTCACGCGCAACGAAAACTACGTTATCAATACAGGACTATTTGTAGATGCTGCATTGACACTGATAGAAGTAGATGAAGAGCGTATGCGCGCCAAAATACAATTGAGTGTCAAGGAAGGCTGGTATATCATTCCTGCGCCTAGTATCTCGGCTGCTGATCGGAACTTTAATGTATGGTGGGAAGAACATGGTTTCGCTCTACGTCGCTTGAATTTGGGGATGATTTTTATTCATCAAAATTTCACTGGTCGTCGCGATGAACTCAAAGTGACCGTACAAGGCGGATTTACTCGAAAACTAGAATTGCGGTACAAATATCCTTACCTCAACAAAGCCCAAACACTAGGCACGGAAATCGGTTTTCTGTATAGTGATAACAATGATGTGCGCTACCAAACCGAACTAGATAAAGGGCTCTTTTTTCGCGATACTTCTCGTAATATTTTCCAGCGGTTTCGAACAAAGTTAGGACTTAGCTTCCGTCCTTCCCTCTTCAATCAGCATGTACTAAGCTTACAATATCAAGATCTAAATATAGATGGAAACGTCCTTAATCTTAATCCAAATTATTTTCTAAATAATCATGATAGACAACAGGCATTTCGCTTAAATTATAGCTTCACCACCGATCGTCGAGATAATCGCTTCTACGCCCTCAAAGGTTATGTAGCAAAGCTAGAACTAGCAAAAGAAGGGCTTGGCGTATTTGATGATGTGGATATTTTTACGGCTACAGCTTCCATTGCAGCCTATTGGCCACTCAATGAAAAACTAAGCTTGGTTGCAGGATTCAAGTTGCACCGAGCATTTGCACGAAACCCACAGCCTTATCACAATTATCGTGCCTTAGGAAGCAAAACCAATCTAGTACGCGGCTATCAACTCTATCTTATTGATGGTTTGGACTACGCCTATGTGAAGACAGATATGCGTTATCGAGTGCTTGATTACACCTTCAACTTAGGTAAACTAATGCCAATTAAAAATTATCGCTCCTTACCTATTCAGGCCTACATAACAGCCTTCACGGACATTGGCTATGTGAATGAACCCTTCTATGATGATACGAATGAATTGAATAATGCACTGCTTTGGGGTGGTGGCATTGGCTTAGATGTTGTGGGCTATAAAGTACATGTCGGAAAAGCTGCTGTGACTATGAATAGGCTAGGAGAGTGGGGTTTCTTTGTGAGTACCGAATTTGCGTTTTAAAGCAAAAAATCCCTATTTTAAGGTATAGGTAGTGGCCCGTTTCTTAGGAATTACCCTCCGCTTCCTAATTTATGCCCCCTCTCTGACACATTTGATAAGGATATTAACACTTTTTTTCCCTGAAAAGGGGTTTCTTTGGTATATCGAAAAGAAGATATAAAGGTAGAAATGGATTCTTAGAACTCCTATACCTATATTCAAGTATATTTTGTTCCTTAGTTTAGTTATTCTACCAGTCGCAATTTTTCACTTTTCTATGAAAACTAAAATAACTAAACGACTAACATTGAAGTGTATAAAACGCTTTACAAAAACATGTAGTTATGCAAGTTGTTTCACGCCCTACT
>CALGLY010000317.1 GCA_937959095.1 uncultured Saprospiraceae bacterium | reverse complement strand
CTAAGTATAAATAATAAACATTGACAAATAGCATTAATCGCAGCCAATCGGCAGCATTGTTTGAAGAAGCAAAAAACTATTTCCCCGGTGGTGTAAATTCACCAGTTCGAGCATTTAAGTCGGTTTCTGGGCCACCTTTATTTATAAAAAAAGGAGATGGTTGCCGCATCATCGATGAAGACGATAATATCTATATTGATTTCTGCTGTTCGTGGGGACCACTCATTTTGGGGCATAATAATGATGCCATTCGAGAATTTGTAACGGAAACCGTTGCGAATGGAACCTCCTTTGGTACGCCTAGCAGACTGGGGAACGAACTCGGCAAACTCATCATCGAAAACAATCGTTTTATCGAGAAAATGCGTTTTGTGAGTTCAGGTACGGAGGCGGTCATGTCTGCTATTCGCCTAGCGCGAGGGGTGACGGGCAAGAACAAAGTTATCAAATTTGAAGGCTGCTATCATGGGCATGTCGATTCTTTATTGGTGAAAGCAGGTTCAGGATTAGCGACTTTTGGCGTGAGTACGTCGGCGGGTATTCCTCCTTCTTTTGCTGCTGAAACGCTTGTTTTGCCGCTCAACGACCCTGATGCACTAGAAGCGACTCTAGCCCAACATGCCGATGATATTGCTTGCATTATCATAGAACCCATTCCTGCAAATAATGGCTTATTGCTACAAGAAAAATCCTTCCTCGAATGTCTACGCCTAAAATGCTATAAATATGGCGTACTATTAATTTTCGATGAGGTGATTTCAGGTTTCCGAATCGGTTTTGAGGGCGCGGCAGGCTATTACAATATTCAGCCAGACATTATGACCTACGGCAAAATAATAGGCGGCGGAATGCCTGTAGGCGCGTATGCAGCAAGCGCGGAAATCATGGCACATATCGCGCCAGAAGGAGCAGTGTATCAAGCAGGTACGCTTTCTGCGAATCCTGTAGCAATGGCCGCAGGCTATGCAGCAAGTAAGCAACTTTTAGCTCCTGATTTTTATGAGAATATGGCTAAAAAAACGGCTAAATTTGTGGGAAGTATTCAAGCACATTGCGACGCAAATGGCTATGAAGTAAGCATCCCACATATTGGGTCTATTTTTTGGATTGCTTTCTCAAAAAAACGCATACTAGCAGCCGACCAAATAGAAGCTGCAAGCATGGAAAAATTCAAAATCTTGCACCATGAATTGCTACAATCTGGTATTTATCTTGGCCCATCGGGCTATGAAGTAGGCTTCGTTTCTGCGGCACATACTGAAGCAGATTTAGAAGAAGCAAGTACCAAAATAAAGACTGCACTCGATATAGTTTTTAATTAATTTAATTAGATGCGAGATTGTAAGATATGAGATATGAGACTTTCAGCAAGAATTTTGTCTCACGTCTTACAATCTCACATCTATTCAGGCAAGTAACATGCGAAAAATTCGGCTTCGATTATTGTCTTATGTCGTGATGCTGTATATGTTGATGGCATCGGGTTGGTGGTCGTATTTATTATTTTCTAAAAACCAAATGGCTTTTGAAGCACAATCAAGTATGATGGTGTTACAACTGGGTGCCGAAGAACGTGCTAATGGTAAAGAAAGCCCACGCTATATTGATTTATTAGAAAAAAGAGCGGCCTTAGAAGCCAAGAATGAACGGCAAGAATGGATGATTCTGGGAGAAACGATGGTTTTCATCGGTATTCTATTCGCAGGCTTGTATTTAATAGATAGAGGCTATCGCAAAGAAGTAGAAGCAACTCGGCAGCGACGAAATTTCTTGCTTTCTATCTCCCATGAATTGAAATCTCCGATTGCTTCCATCAAATTGATTTTACAAACCTTCCTAAAACGAAATTTATCGCCCGAACAAATCAATAAATTCAGTAGTGGCGCACTCAAAGAAACAGAACGTCTCGAAAAACTAGTAACGGATTTACTCCTTTCAGCGAAACTAGAAGAAGCCTTCGAGCCACATTTAGAAGACCTTGACTTACTCGAATTGACGAATTCTTTAATCACAGATTTACGGCTAAAATATCCAACAGCGCACTTTTCATGCGAACAAAATGGAACGCAATTCAATATAGAAGCAGATATATCGGGTATTACTTCCGTTTTGCTGAATTTGCTAGAAAATGCGATTAAGTATTGTAAGACAGCCCCATTCATTCAGGTATTTTTAGAAGAAAAAGAAGAATATATCGAACTAAAAATAGCGGATAATGGAATGGGTATTCCTGAACGGGAGAAAAAACAAGTATTTGAGAAATTTTATCGCGTAGGGAATGAAGATACCCGATCCACAAAAGGGACTGGTCTGGGGCTTTATATTGTAAACAAAATTATTCAAGCACATCGTGGTACGATCTCTATAGAAGACAATGTGCCAGAAGGAACTCGTTTCAAAATACAATTGCCTATCAAAGTGAAGTAATTTAAAGCATGTTGATATTTTGTAAAATACAACCTAAAAAGCACTTTTATTTTGTATTGGTAAAGGGTGATATTTTTATTTTTTGTGAAAAAAAATATGGAAGCAATTGACTCTATTGATTCTATTGAAGACGATTTGTAGGAAGGTATACGTTTTAAAATGCCGATCCCTATCAAAATGAAGTGAACCCTTTGTGAAAAAATTGGTTTAAACTTTGAATTGACCAATCATTAGCTTGCTTAATTAGTTTG
>CALGLY010000316.1 GCA_937959095.1 uncultured Saprospiraceae bacterium | reverse complement strand
AATGACTACATCATGCTGATTTGCCTGTGCATGGGCAATTGCATTCAAGGCAATTTGCACAGGATTTTTACTCATGGTTTCCTTGAAAACCGATACATCGATTTGCTCCCCTAATACCGTGATTTGGTCGATAGCGGCAGGACGATATACATCACAAGCTACCAATAATGGTCGCTTCTTTTTATTTTTCTTTAAATGATAGGCTAATTTTCCAGAGAAGGTTGTTTTTCCAGAACCCTGCAAACCTGCAATGAGAATAACGGTTGGTTGTTGCCCTGGAGCAGCCATATTTAAGCCAACGGCTTGTCCTCCCATGAGTTCTACCAATTCATCCATGACGATTTTCACCATCATCTCTCCTGGCTTCACTGCTTTCAGCAAGTTATCCGAACCTAAGGCTTTTTCCTTGATTTTATCGGTGAATTCTTTTGCAATCTTATAGTTCACATCGGCAGCAACTAAGGCCCGACGAATCTCTTTTACCGATTGCGCGATATTGATTTCCGTTAATTTGCCATCTCCTGTTAGCGTCTTAAACGCACCATCCAAACGATCCTGTAAACTCTCAAACATATTTCTTAGTATTGTTCAAAAAATAAAATCCTCTTCCAAATGGTAGATTTATTTTTTGAACGGTGCTTAGCTTGGTTTTCTAATAAATCCCTCTATTCTATGAATAGCTTGGTTTATCATAAAACATTTATCTTTTAATTCGAGGCGCAAATATACAATGCTTTTCGCAAAAGAAAGAGAAGCTTTGAAAGAGTCCTAAAAATGATTTAAATTCCCGCGATGAAAAAAATAACAGAACAGCCTTCCAATTATCGTCATTTAGAACAAATGACTACGCTCGAATTGCTGACAAATATCAATAAGGAAGATAAAACGGTTGCTTTTGCTATCGAAAAAATCATTCCGAAGATAGAACCACTAGTAGATGTAATAGTAGAAAAAATGCAAGCAGGTGGTCGCTTATTTTACATTGGTGCTGGTACGAGCGGTCGCCTTGGTATCGTAGATGCCTCTGAATGCCCACCTACCTTTGGTGTACCACATGATTGGGTCATTGGTCTGATAGCTGGTGGGGATGGAGCGATTCGAAAGTCGAAAGAATTTGCAGAGGATAGCAGCAAACAAGCTTGGCTCGATTTGCAAGAATACCTTATCAATGATGGCGATGTAATCATAGGCATTGCTGCTTCTGGTACTACGCCATATGTGGCGCATGGACTGGAAATCTGTAGAGAAAAAGGCATTGTTACAGCTTGCATTGTTTGTAATCCTGATTCGCCAGTAGCAGCGCAGTCGGATTATCCTATAGAAGTACTAGTCGGACCAGAATTTGTAACAGGTAGTACGCGTATGAAATCAGGTACAGCCCAAAAACTGGTACTGAATATGATTAGTACTAGCGTCATGATTCGCCTTGGTCGCGTCTTGGATAATTGCATGGTAGATATGCAACTAAGTAATAATAAACTAGTGGATAGAGGTACAAAAATGCTGATGGATGCCCTACAGATCGAATATGAAGCAGCTAATAAATTACTGCTTGAGCATGGTAGTGTTCGGAAAGCTACAGAAGCTTATCGTTCATAAATCTTTTTTTACTTCACGGCAAAACATTACAATCAGGAAAATTTTAATAATACATAATTATGGCTTGGTACTTATACAAGTTCAAAGGACTATTACAGCAGGAAGGATGGCTAGAAGATGTATACGTAAGTGTGGACAAAAATGGTCTGATAAGTGATATATCCATGAAGGGTAATGATGCAGCGGAAGAGATAAATGGCTACGCTATTCCAGGCTTTCAAAACGCGCATTCTCATGCCTTTCAGTACGCGATGGCAGGTCTAGCTGAACGGCATGAAGGAAGCGCGAACCCCGATGATTTTTGGAGTTGGAGAGAAGCCATGTACAATTTGGCACTTAGCGTTGATCCAGACCAAATGGAAGCCATCGCCACGATGCTATATGCTGAAATGGCGCGGTATGGCTATACGAATGTGGCGGAGTTTCATTACGTGCATCACGATAAAGACGGCAAGGCATATAGCAATTTGGCAGAAATGGGAAGCCGACTAATAGCTGCTGCCCAAAAGGTCGGTATTGGGATTACGCTAGTTCCTATTTTTTATCAAAAAGGAGGCTTCGGGAAAGCACCGCAAGCAAAGCAAAAGCGGTTTATTTCTCCTACTATTGACGATTATTATAAGTTATTGGAAAGCTCCGAAACGGCTTGTAAACAGTACAAAAATGCGAATCTGGGCATGGGTATTCATTCCTTACGCGCGGTTGAGCCGCAGGATGTCGTCGAAGTAGCAAAAACGGGAAGACAAGATATTCCCTTTCACATTCATGTTTCGGAGCAATTGCAAGAGATAGAAAGTTCGCTGGCTTATTTGGGCAAGCGTCCTGTGGAATGGCTGTTAGATAATGTGGCACTAAATGAACGCTATCACTTGGTACATGCCACGCATTTGACGGATGCAGAAACTAAAGGACTTGCTAAAAGTAAGGCAAATGTAGTGCTGTGTCCGAGTACCGAAGGCAATTTAGGCGATGGGTTGTTCTCCTTAAAAGCCTATCAGGATTATGGTGGGCAATGGAGTATCGGGACGGATAGTCATGTAGGGATTAATCCGTTGGAAGAGCTTCGACTACTGGATTATGGACAGCGACTGATTTCTCATAAACGAAATTCGTTTTTTGCTCCACCTCAAAATGATAGTGGTAGCTATGCCTTACAGATGGTCACTCTAGCTGGGAGGAGAGCTATGAATAACTTTACAACGGAATATTTCAAAATTGGCGCACCTTTGAATGCCTGTATCATTGATGCCAATGCGCCTTTAATAGCGACTTCTAGCCTAAAAAACTTGAATTCTACCTTGGTTTATACCTGCGATGCTAGTATGCTTTTGGGGACTATATCGCATGGGAAATTCATTGTAAAAGGGAATAAGCATCTTAATGAAAACGAGATTCGGAAGGGTTTTGTGGATGCCTTAGGTAGTTTAAAAAACAGATGATTTTAATCAAAAAAAGCGTTACTACCCGAGTAGTAACAAAAAAACATAAATAATGAAGCAATTATTAATTTCTTTTCTGGCTTGTTTGTTTGCATTTTCTTCTTTTGCTCAAGCAACATGGGTTGTTGACAATCCGCATTCCAATGTTCGTTTTGAGGTAGGTTGGCAAGATTTTTCTATGCGAACGGGTGAATTCAAATCCTTTGAAGGGAATATCGTTACGAAATCAACAGACGATTTGACGGATGCATCTATCAATTTTGTTGTTGATGCCACGAGTGTAGATGTTATTGCGGACCGCTTAGCCGAACACATTAAGAGTGATAAGTTTTTGGATGTGGAGAACCATCCTAAAAT
>CALGLY010000315.1 GCA_937959095.1 uncultured Saprospiraceae bacterium | reverse complement strand
CTGATAATGCCGCTTCTACAAATCTTGCAATTAGAGGCTTTAATAAACCATCCTCTCCCGTCAAGCCTTTGCCTGACATTAATCCTGCAACTACTTCTTTTTCATAGCTTGAATAATCAAATTCAGCAATTGATTTTGCTTCTAACTTTTTCTTTCTTAATCTCATTGCGCTAAGGTATCTATATTTTTATCAGACACACTTTAGTAAACACTCTCGTAGGATTATCAACTATCAAAATCCTATTTCCCTAAAACAATCTTCCGCGTCGTGGTCGACGTGTATATAAACGCACCGATGGATTGCCAAATGCTTTGGCGGCTTTGCGGTAAATTTTGGACCTTTCTTCGGGATTGCCTAAAATTAAATTAGAACCAATAGCACCATAGCCCAGACAGCCTTTTGCACCCACGCCCGACATGCCACCAATGACTATAATATTTTTGTCTAGGGTACCATATTGATTGAAAATAGGAGTGACCAAGGGGATTTCTGTGCGAGTGACCGAATAAACGCAATTATACGCATCGACGAGTTCTATATCTTTCTTTTTTAGATAAATTTCTAACATTTCGAGTTGCTTTCGGAACTGCTTTTTTATCCATTTTAGCTCCTTTTTGCGCGGAGGCATCTCCCAAACGCTATCAATATCAATGATGTTTCGGCGGCTTTTGTGTCCTCCTGCTTTGAAAATTGGTGTCCCTTTTTTAGGGCTTTCTTCTATCATCGAAAAATATTGTTTTCCAATTTGAGAAAACATCGGATGTGCCGTTAATATACTTTGCTTTTCCGCTTCGGAAAGCTGTTCGTAGCGTTCCTCTGAAATTTTAAAGTAAGATAGAAGTACTCGCTTCGGCGTGATGATACGATTGAAATAAGGCGCAAAATCTTTCAATACCGAGACCGTATAAGGGCCAGCTGCTACGACGACTTTCTTTGTTAGAATAGTTTTGGACTTATTCGTTTTCGTATTTAAAATCGTCACTTCAAAATCGCCTCCTTTTTTTATCAGGCGGACTACTTTTTGATTATATTTTATGTTGCCCCCCTTTTTCTCAATCCCTAATCGAAGTTTTCGGATGAGTTCTTTTGGGTTAATCGTACCTGAATATTGCCGCTTTTCGCGCACTAAAATTTGATCATCCGCCAAGGTGACACCAAACTTCCTGAAGGCTGAATCGCCTGAAGCACGTCGGTAGTCCTTGCGTTGTTTTTTATATTTTAATTTATCAATTTGGTCATAATCATCTTTGGTATAAAGATAGGAAACGGGCGACGTACTATAAATATCTTCCATCGCGTGTAGCTTCGATGTGGTTTCGCTATTCAAAAAGTCAATAAGTTGTTTTACTTCCTTTACGGTGCGATTATGCACGAAGGCGAAAATGTCCTTTTTCGGGCCTAAGCTCCGCGAAATTCGAGCTGCTCCATAGCTAGAACCATGTTTATACGCTTTTTCTTGCTGCTCGACTAGGGTAACTTTCGCGCCTTGTTCTGCCAATTTCCAACTGACAGAAGTGCCCATCAATCCACCGCCAATGACTACTATATTTTCCATGTATGCTTTGCTGTTGACTTTTTTTAGTAACGATTTAAAGAACAGAGAGGAGAGAGCATCCGCGATAACTATCGGGATTGAGAGAATAGAGACTTAAAATACGATTTTTTGGATTGCCCTAATGCCGACCGGCAGGCGGGTCTATTCTCGTAGTGAAACGGTCTCTACTCTCTGTTCTGCTCAATAATTAAACATAAATACGAATCACTTGCCCTGTTCCTCTGCCTTCCACACTACGGACATAGCCATGCATCATTTTGTCCATTTCGATGGGTGGATGTCCAGGGAAATAACTTTCGTACTTGTCATACGCATCAATAACGACACCAGAAGAAACGACATTGAGGCGTATTTTTTTCTTCATTTCCAGCGCTGCCGCCTGCACAAAGCTGTGAACAGCACCATTGACCATTGCGGCACTAGCTGTCTGATAAACTGGATCGTCGGCTAAAACGCCTGTTGTCAGGGTAATAGATCCGCGTTTTTTAAGGATTTTTCGACCGTAGCGTACTACATTGACTTGCCCCATCAATTTACTCCGCAAGCCAATATGATAATCGGTCTCTGATAAATCTTTGAAAGGTGCCCATTTGGCTTCTCCAGCAGCACAAATAATAGCATCTATCTTGCCTTGTTCTTTCTTTATGTTCTTGAAAAGTCGTTTGATGGAACGCGTATCCGCAATATCAATAGGATATTTTTTAGAGCTTCTACCTGCTACTAATACTTGATGAATTTTGGAGAAATGTTCTACAATTTTGCTCCCGATTGTTCCAGTACCTCCTATGACTACTATTTTCATATTGAATTGAATTGTTGATAGAATAGATGGTAAATGTAAGGATGATTCAATACTTGGGAAGGTCTTTTATAGCGTTTTTTTTAAGATAATTGGTCTTGTTTAGAGAATCTCGAAATATACCGAAGATACCCGACAGTATTAGCTTGACTGACTACTTAGGCTACCTTAATTTTTTTGGCTTTGATGATTTTGTAAGGAATGAGGAATTAGAACGCGAAGGGACAAAGCCGTAGAGAATAAAAAACTCTGTGTCTCCGCGCCTCTGCGTTCTAAAATAGCTATTATGGACTAAGCATAGTCCTCTCCAAATTCCTCCCGCAATTCTTTAGTGACTGCTTTAATTTCTTGCTCTTTCGATTTCGGATAAATCAACAAAACATCTTCTTCATCAATAATGATAAAATCCTCTAGACCATTCGCTACGATAAGCTTATTCTCTGGCATTTGAATAAGGCAATTTTTCACCTCTTTCAGCACCGCCCGATCCGATTTTACCACATTTTGAGCATCATCTTTATCCGATTCAGCATGCAAAGAACCCCAAGTACCTAAATCCGACCATCCAATTTCGGAAGGTAGGGTATAGATATTATCTGCATTTTCCATTATAGCATAATCCACAGAAATGCTAGGCGTAGTTGGGTACATTTTATTGATAAATGCTTGTTCAGTTGCAGTATTGTATTGTGCTTTGTCTTGCCCTAAAATATCATAAATTTCAGTAGCGTGCTGCTGAAAAGCCTTTAGAATAGAAGCTGCTTTCCAAACAAAAATTCCTGCATTCCAAAGATAGCCGCCTTGTGTGATATAGCCTTTAGCAGTTTCTAAATTGGGCTTTTCTCGAAAGGCTTCTACTTTGAAAACACCTGCTGCTGGCTGTGTATCTTGCTGATAATTGATATAGCCATAGCCCGTATCAGGGCGTGAAGGCGAAATACCAAGCGTTACGAGTGCATCATTCGCATCAGTGAATGCTAAGGCTTTCTTTAGCTGATCGACAAAGGCATCTTCTTTCAAAATGATATGATCGGAAGGTGCAACGATGAAGTTCGCATTTGGATTGAGCTGCTGTAGTTTGAACGCAGTATAAGCAATGCAAGGCGCAGTATTATTACGCGAGGGTTCGCAGAGAATTTGATTATAGGTCAATTCAGGGAGGTGCATTTTCACCAAGTCTTTATAAATACCATTGGTGACAATGAATATATTTTCTTTGGGTACGAGTTTCAAAAATCGTTCATAGGTGAGTTGTAGGAGTGATTTTCCTACACCCATGATATCTAAAAACTGTTTGGGGCGGGCAGTTCGGCTGGCTGGCCAAAATCGGCTACCTACGCCTCCTGCCATGATTGCTACGTAATTATTCGACATTGTTTACTATTTGTCATAGGGTTTGCACCCTATGCTAGATGTTGCCGTCCCTGCCTGTTTGTAGTAGACAAGCTTGCAGCAGACAAGCCGTTGGGACTTCTTTTGTATTAACTTTTTTTATATACTACTTTAGGACTAATTTGTTCCAAATATTCACTCATTGAATATTTAAATCGCTGCCACCAACTCACTCGCTTGCTTAATAGCACGCTTGGCATCCAACTGTGCCGCCACATCTGCGCCACCTATGAGGTGTACATTTTGCCCTGCTGCTTTCAAGTCGTCATGTAGTTCGCGGAGCGGTTCTTGTCCTGCACAAATCACAACATTATCCACTTCTAGTACTTGGCGTTCTTTGCCTACTGAAATGTGAAACCCTTCATCATCTACTTTATGGTAAGTTGCATTCGCGATATTATGAACGCCTTTCATTTTCAGGCTCGAACGGTGTATCCAACCCGTTGTTTTTCCCAAGTTTTTCCCATGCTTACCACTAGAACGTTTCAATAAGAATATCGCTCTTGGGGACGCTAAAGGCTCTGCTTTACGCAATGCGCCACCTTGTTCGTAGTCCATATCTACACCCCATTCCTTCATGTAGGCGGCTACATCCATGCTTGGTGCTTCGTGTTTATTGTCGTGTGCCAAAAACTCTGCCACATCGAAACCGATACCACCTGCCCCCACAATTGCTACGCGCTTTCCGACGGGTAATTTCTTACTCAATACATCGACATAATTCAGTACTTTGGAATGATCTGCCCCTTCAAAAGTAACTTGGCGTGGCGTGACTCCTGTAGCAAGAATGATTTCATCATAATTGCCTGCTGCCAACTCGCTTGCCGTAGCTCTATGATTAAGTGACAACTTCACCCCGTGCTTCTTAATCATTGTATTATAATAGCGAATCGTTTCGGCATATTCTTCTTTACCTGGAATGACTTTTGCCATATTGAATTGCCCGCCTATTTCACTAGCTCCTTCAAACAAATGGACTTCATGTCCGCGCTCTGCGGCAATAGTAGAAGCTGCCAAACCTGCTGGGCCTGCACCGACTACGGCAATTTTCTTTTTATGTTCGGTAGGGTAGAAGTTCAATTCTGTTTCGTGGCAAGCTCTAGGATTCACGATACAAGAACAAACTTGCATTGTAAAGGTATGATCCAAACAAGCCTGATTACAAGCAATACAAGTATTGATTTCGTCCGACCGCTTTTCGATCGCTTTCAGTACCAATTGCGAATCGGCTAGGAAAGGACGCGCCATAGAAACCATATCCGCATTTCCATCTTGCAGGATTTGCTCTGCCGTTTCAGGCATATTGATACGGTTGGTTGTGATAAGCGGAATCTTCACCTCACCCATCATGCGCTTCGTCACCCATGCGAAGCCGCCTCTTGGCACAGTCGTCCCGATAGTTGGTACGCGTGCTTCGTGCCAGCCAATACCTGTATTGATAATCGTCGCACCTGCTTTTTCGATTTCCTTTGCAAGTTGCACTACTTCTTTCCAAGTACTACCACCTTCTACCAAATCGAGCATAGAAAGGCGATAGATGATAATGAAATTTTCGCCTACACGCTCACGAGTACGGCGAATAATTTCAATCGCAAAACGAATGCGGTTTTCATATGAACCTCCCCATTCATCGGTGCGTTTGTTGGTTTTTTTAGCAATAAATTGATTAATCAAATAGCCTTCCGAACCCATCACTTCCACGCCATCGTAGCCAGCATACTGCGCGAGTGCAGCACACTCTACATAGTCCTTAATCGTCTGTTCTACTTCTTCGCTCGATAGTTCGCGGGCAGGAAAAGGTGAAATAGGGGCTTTGGTTGCACTTGCAGATACATTATTTTCGGTATAGCCATAACGCCCTACGTGCAAGATTTGCATACATATTTTTCCACCTGCCTCATGTACGGCTTTGGTGACTACTTTGTGCTTTTCAGCAATCTCTTTATTATCTAAAGGATGTCCAATTGGGAGGGCATTGCCTTGCTTATTTGGCGCGATACCTCCTGTTACTATTAGACCAACTTGTCCACGAGCGCGTTCTGCATAGAAAGCAGCCATCCGCTCGAAACCGCCAGGCATTTCTTCCAGCATCGTGTGCATAGAACCCATGAGGACGCGGTTCTTTAAAGTCGTAAATCCTAAATCGAGTGGGGATAGTAATTTATCGTACATTCTTCTTTTTAATTTGATTTATTAAGCTGACGAAAAGGAACAATATAATATTTTGCCTTTTCATCAGCCTAACATCGTTAGTTTGGATGCAAGATAAATAAAAATTCAAGATTTAGCGGAAATTCGCTTATTTAGATTTTGTGGAAACCGAATAGGGGATAAGATAAATCAAGGCTAATTGGTTCTTGAAAAAACGAAGGTTCATTTTTATTTGATGCTCCTATTAATTTCCCTCACTTCCCACACGTTCGGTCATATCATAGGAAATAGGAATACCCGATAAATCGAAAGGCGCGCGATTGATAGTAGTACCTGTGCGAATGTCCGTAATTGTAGAATGTACCTTTGTGCCGTCATTCAGAATGAGGTTGCTTTCTAGCCAAAAGCCTTCTTCAAATTCCAGATTAGCATCACTATTATTGTTACGCTTTCCAATTATATTTATAGACTTTGAAAGTGCGAATAGATTGATATTGATGTCTTCCGTCACCCAAACAGTACCTTCACCCGATTCCATTTTTATTTGATATTCTTTGCACGGATAGCCTTGTATCGTTTTGGTATTACCTGTAGGAGTCACTGTGGTGGTGCTACTAGATGCAGTATTGTCTTCTAGAACGATTGAGTAGTTCGACATCCAAGTACGGAAGGCTTGCCATTCACTATCTGAATTGATTGCGATGGTGCTTTTCTTTTCTTCGAGATCGTGGTATATTTTCATTTCGGTGTTTTCCCCGTTTTCGCCTTGCACTTTGGTATGAATACCTGTTTTCCAAGTCTCAAAGGCGTAGTCCACTTCCATAGTCCCACTATTTTTACTATCTGGGCATTTATGCATAACCCGACGAAAAGGTAAAATAGGAAACGTGTTGTTAAGCGTTTTCAGTTAATTTAGGATACTGTGGCAGATGTCTTTGAATATATCTACTGACGGTTTTTCTATCGACGTTCATCATACGCCCGA
>CALGLY010000314.1 GCA_937959095.1 uncultured Saprospiraceae bacterium | reverse complement strand
GATTGATTTGATTCTATTGGTGTCGTATCTTGATCAAGCAGGGAAATGACTCCAAAATTACTAGGCATATAAAGTAAAGAACAATAGAGTCTTTTTTTACTCGTATTTACTAACTCTATTTTGACATTCCCCGTCCACGTACCGTTATTTTGACGAGGAGTCAAGGTTACAGCATCGTTTTTTATTTCTAATAATTGCCATGGTTCATCGGCTTGTTGAAGCCAGATATTGGTTTTTATAAAAGAATCGTTTTGGAAAAAAGTTGGATTCTCATTTTTAAATTCTTCTACATATTTCCATCTTGATAGATGATCTAAATCTGAAACAATAGCATCGAGTGCTGTAATAGGAACAGTTTCAATAAGTGGACGAATGTAATCATCATAGCGCGTGATTCGGAAACGTTCATTACGAATTACTAAGGTATAATCATTCTGAACAGACGAATCTACAAAGTAGATATTCTTATCAGGTAGGGCAGCTACACACTCCTTTAACTGAGTAATTAATTCGGAATCGCCTTCTTCATCGTGAATATAAATCTTTAGTGGCGCAGTCATTAAGCCTTTAAGCGAACCAGCATAATCCTGTCCCGGTTCTAGTCTTTCTAGATCTTCGGTTGGAAGGATAAGTTTTGACTTATTGGCGGATACTTCACCTACAGTAGCCTCTAGCATACCTGTATTTGTATGAATATTTATTTTGCTTTCCTCCGATATGCCATTCGTGTAGCCCATATCCATTTCTAGCTTTCCTTCTGTATAGTAGATACGAACATTGGTGGGCTGACTTTCAACACTTTTTCCTAAGAAGCCTTGAAATAGACCTTGCTTATCTTTCCCTTGTGCATATACTTGTGGGTGCTGTATCTTGCTTTCTCTCACATAGTATTTGATCCGTTGCTTTAGGTCGTAATAAGTGATATTACCACCACTACGTTCTAATATATCAATTAGGTTTTTTGTAAAAATGCCTTCTCCATTTACCTCCCAAGCTAATTCATGCGGCAAACTAGCAGCTAATTGAATATGTTTACCTTCGGGCAATACTTCACTGACTGTTTTTCCTTCAAAAGCACTTTCAGGAAGTTGTTCCGCAAAAATAAATTCATCCCAAGGACGCTCATCGGCTACTCCTCCTGATCGTCGGGCAACGGCTGTTGGGTAATTCTCCAAAACATCGGCTGCGCGGGTATTGTCTCCGGAGTTACAACAATCAAACAGCAGAACAATATGCACATCAGGCTTAGCTGCATGTAATTCATGAATCAAGAAGCGGATTTCTTTATCTGCTAATCGAAAATTGGTTTCACTGTTATGACAAAGAATACATTCTAATCGCTCATCAGCTTCCGATTGCCAAGTAAGACTAGCGTATTCCTGCTGACCATGTCCTGAAAAATGAAAGAGTACGGTATCACCAGCTTGTGCTTGTGCAAAATGCTCCCGAAACTTACTGACAATATTAGTTTTAGTAGCTTCTTCATTAAGTAGAAGCTTAATTTCAGGTTTGAGAGCTTCTTCATGTTCTTCTAGATACTTGGCTACTCGTTTAGCATCTTGTACACATCCACTAAGCGAACGAATAGAAGCATTATAGGTATTAATGCCTACGACTAGGGCGTATAACTTTTTTTGAGTCATGATTTGATTTATTTAGTGAAAGAAACTGGTTTAGTTGAGACATTAACAACTATTGGAGAGAAAATATTTTATTATGCGGTTATAAATGTTAAAATTTTTCTAGTTTAGCTTTATATTAGTCTAGTGTATCAACTCATTTCAGAAGCCACCTGCAAGACTCCACGAAGTGGAATGCGCAACCAATCGGGGCGCGCATTGAGTTCGTAAGCTACTTCATATACAGCTTTTTCAAGTAAATAGACTTGTAGCAATAAACGCAATTCAGCACTATGTTTTGGAATGAAACTATAATTTTGGCAGGTATCTAAGTAGGATGTAAGGAAGCAACGTTGCATGACTTCATACCAATAATTCCCCCATTCTTCTAGCATGGGCATGGTGGCTATGGCATATTTTTCAGGATGTAAATATAGCTCGCCATAGGCAGCATAATGGAAGGAACGAATCATGCCAGCCACATCCTTGAATGGACTGACTTTAGTGCGGCGTTCTTTTAAAGAACGGAGTGGTTCGCCTTCAAAATCTATGATATAAAAATCAGTCTCATTATAAAGCACTTGCCCTAAATGATAATCGCCATGTACTCGTATTTTATCGGTGCTGATAGGAGTATCTTTAAGGTTTTCTAAGTTCTTTAGCAATTGGGTCTTACAAGCCAACACTTGTTTCGCTTCGGCAGCCGTAGTCGTTGGTAGATGCTCTAGTTTTTCTTCTAATAAATTAAATTTACATTCTATCAAATCTCGAATATCGCTATGCAACTCGCGCTGATTATCCATTGTGAGCAGTTCGGGAACAAAAGCAGGGGATTCGGTATCGGAGGCTAGAGCGATGTGCATCTCTGCGGTGCGCTGTCCAAGTAACGCAACCCGATTGTAACTTGATTCGGTGATAAATTGCTTTGCAGTAGCTGGTAAGTCCTTCCAATAAATGCGCGTACTAGTGGGGAGTTCAGGCAATGGTACAGGCGGCACTTGCATTAAGGCGGCGTAGTAATGACTCAATAATTCGAGCATCGCTGTCCAAGCTTCGCCTCTATTAGGGATTTTATTCTGTACTAAACTAACAATAGACCGTTCTCCTTCTGGATGCTGAAAAATGATACTTCCACCATATTGCGGCGCATTTTTAAAACCAGTACGCTCCGAGAAAAAACGCACAATTTCTAGTTCTGGATTGATGCCATCTTCTAGTTTACGATATATTTTTAGAAACCATTCCTCGTTATAAATAATAGAAGTATTAGTTTGGTCGGCTGTTAGTATTTTAGAATTGAAATCTTTAATATTTCTTAAGGCTGTAGTGCTTTTGAATTGGAATTCGGAGAAGGTTTTATTATTTAAAAGCAATTGTAATAATGCGGTTCTAAAATCCGAAATATAAAGGGCATCTACTACTACGGGATAATTACTGTCTACATAGACTACGCTATTCGGAAAGGTCTTGAGATAGTGATTACCTTCTGTTGCACTCTCCAAAAAAGCAAGGGGTAAAAAATAACGCTCCTTCGTACTATCTTCAAAAGTAACCTCCACACTTGATAGAAAATAGGTATGCTCTTTGCCTTCTAGCGGTTTTGTATTGCTACAATGTACTTGGGCTATCACCTTTGATTTCGTACGAAACCAACGGCAATTTGGCAGATAATTCAATAAGGCCTGCTGTAACTCCTGCGTAGGCATTTGCTTCTCCATTGAAACGATATCAAGTATATTACTTTTGATCATCTTCTATTCGCTTATAGTTCTATATGGAATGAGGTCGAAATAAAACATCTTCATTCCTATGTTAGGGAAGGTAGTAGTTTTATAACACGAAGTACGGGATTTTACGAGCATTTTTTACAAAAAAATCGTTCTCTTTACGAAATTGTAGTCAATTTGAGCATTTTTATTAAACATACTTCCATTTCTTTAAATCAAATAGTCTATGCTGCGGAATTTTTCTCTCTTTGTTTTCTATTTCATTCTACCATATGCTCTTATTGCCCAAGTAGAAATTACAGGCACAGTAACCGATGAAAGCTTAGAACCACTGATAGGAGTCTCCTTACTCATTGTTGATACATCGAGTGGTGCAATTACTGATTCCTATGGAAATTTTACTCTTAGATTGGATAGTCTTCCTGCAAAAATTGAAATTAGTTATACAGGTTATACTAGTCTTGATACCACTTTAACGCAAGTTAAGACTTATCAATTTATCATAAAAGAAGGGGGAATAGATCTTTCTAAAGTGGTAGTTACTGGACATCCTCAATGGAATTATAGAACAGAATGGCAAGAACTCCAAGAAAGTACGCCCAATCTAGTTCGTGCAATTGATTATCTAAAAAATGACGAAGGCAGTTCCATCCAAAATACGCTCAATAGTGTACCAGGTGTATTTATGCACTCTGGCGGACTCAATACCAATCGTATTACAATCCGTGGTATCGGCAATCGTAATTTATTTGGAACGGCTAAAATAAAAGCTTATTTCAACGAAATTCCACTTACCAATGGCGTAGGCGAAAGTAGTCTCGAAGATTTCCCTTTAACTCCTATTCAGGAATTAAATATCGTAAAAGGTCCGAATTCTAGTATCTATGGTGCAGGTTTAGGTGGTGCTATTTATTTGAATAGTAATAGTAATTATCTTGGAGAGGACTTTTTGAGCATATATACCAATAATACCTTTGGAAGTTATGGCTTAATGAAAAATGAAATTGGATTTAAATCCAATTCCTTTCAAGTGGGCTATAGTCGCTTAAAACAGGACGGCTACCGTGCCAATAATGAATATGAACGCCATAATTTCTACTTGACGGGAACTTGGAAATTAGGAAAGAAGCATTTATTGATGCCTTTATTACTGCATACCAATTTGAAAGCTTTCATTCCGAGTTCGCTTAATAGAGAAGACTATGAAAACGAGCCAGAAAAGGCTGCTTTTACTTGGGGACGAGTGAAAGGTTTTGAAGATTATCAACGCACACTTGCAGGTTTATCGTATAATGTAAAACTGAATGAAGTACTTCAGATAAATGCCAGCCTTTACGGCACACTATTCCAGTCTTATGAATCGCGCCCATTTAATATCTTGGAAGAAAAATCCAATTCTTTTGGTGGACGTGCCTTACTTTCTTGGAATTATCTAACCAACAATAGTTGGGAAGGGCAATTGCGCGTAGGCGCAGAATCGTATCAAGAAACCTATGATTGGCAAACCTATGCGACAGATCTCGGCACACAAGGCAATTTGCTAAGTGACAATGAAGAAGTACGTACTACGCAAAACATATTTGCACAAGCAAGCTTGAAGAATGGGGCTTGGGATGCTAAAATAGGCTTGAGTTTCAATACGATTAATTATGATTTGGAAGATAATTTTAAATCGGATAGTCTTGATTTTTCTGGAAATTATGCATTTACTCCAACGCTTTCTCCTTCCATATCGCTTAGTTATCAAAATACGCCTTTAGGAAAAATATACGGTATCATAAGTCATGGATTTTCACCACCTACCTTAGAAGAAACCTTCCTTCCTGAAGGGACAATCAATACCGATATCCAGCCCGAAAAAGGTTGGAATTTTGAGCTAGGTATCCGAAGAGAATATTCTCGACTTCGTTATAATATCAGCATCTATTCCATGCAAATTAAGGACTTATTAGTCGCTCGGCGTACTGATTTTGATCAATTTATAGGCATTAATGCAGGAAAAAGCGTCCATAATGGATTAGAACTAGAAATGAATTATGCGCTAAGGGAAGGCTATCTTTGGAAGGTTGATGGTTTTCTAAATTATACTTATTCTGATTATAAATTCAAAGACTTTATAGATGCTGGAAATGACTATTCAGGGAATTTTCTGACTGGGACAGCACCGCATAGGCTAAATGCAGGTATTCGCTGGCATGAGCAGAGGTCAAGTGGTTTTCATGGCAATATCAATTATCAATATGTAGATGCTATGCCACTACGCGATGACAATAGTATTTATTCCGAATCGTACCATCTTACTAATGCGAAAATTGGGTATAGAAAACCGTTCAAGCCCTTTAATATTGATTTATTTATGGGTATCAATAATATTTTTGACATGAAATATGCTTCTATGCTACTGATAAATGCGGGTAGTTTTGGAGGTGCTGCACCACGTTACTATTATCCAGGTTTACCTAGAAATTATTATGCAGGGCTAAAAGTGGATTTTCAGCTAAAATAAAAGCGTTTAATGAAACACATCATCACCCAATTTATAAAAGAAGAAAGCGTTCAAAGCAACGAAGTATTCGGCGCAGGGCATATTCACGACACCTATAAAGTAGAAACTACGGAAGGAAATTTTATTTTACAACGCATCAATACGACGATTTTCAAGGATGTACTTGGCGTGATGCAAAATATAGAACAAGTAGCGAGTCACTTGCAACAGCAAGGCGATTACCCAATGGAAATTCTTTCGCCTTGCTACTCTAAAGAAGACAAAAGCTACTACCAAGATAGCGATGACAGCTACTGGCGAATGTTTCCTTTTATTGAAAATACGAAAGTCTACGTCACAATAGAACAGCCCGAACAAGCGTATCCTATTGCTTATGCTTTTGGTACATTTATAGGAGCGTTATCTGACTTGTCTAGCGAAAAACTAGCGATTACATTACCTGATTTTCACAATGGTTTATATCGCTTAGGGCAATTAAAAAATGCAATCCCGAATGCTACACCTAGCCGCTTGCAACTTGCCAAAGAAAGCCTCGATTTCATCCTTCAAGAAGAAGCCGTTTTTAAAGAAGTAGCTGTCTTAAAGCTGCCTACGCGCATCGTACATAATGACACGAAAGCCGATAATATACTCCTCGATAAAGAGCATCTTCAAGCAAAATGCGTGATAGATCTAGATACGGTGATGCCTGGCACCTTACTCTCCGATTTTGGTGATATGGTACGCACTTGTACCAATTCGGAAGTAGAAGACAGCGATAATTTTAGTGCCATAACAATGCAACGCCCCATCTATGAAGCTCTAGAAACAGGTTTTTTGGATGCCTTACAAGATAGCATCAATCCTGAAGAGCGTTCTGCTTTATATCTCGGCGCAAAGTGGATAATACTAGAGCAAGCCGTGCGCTTCCTTGCTGATTTCCTGAATAATGACAGTTATTATAAAACTCATTATCCCATGCACAATCTCGTTCGAACAAAGAATCAGATTATGCTTTATCGGTCTTTGATTCGATGATGTCATTTCAAAATCCCTGCTATAGTGCGCTTAAAGTCGGGCAAAACATCGCTCTTAAACCATTCATTTTTAGCTTGCCAAATATTATTTCTAGGCGAAGGGTGGGGGAGCACGAAGTAATCGGGTAAGTAGATATTGTAGTTTTTTACGGTTTCGGTTAGGGTTCGCATTGCTTTCTTTTTTAGGTAATAATCTTGGGCGTATTTTCCGATAAGTACAATCAGCTCCACATTTTCTAGCTTATCCAATAGTGGTTTGTGCCAAAGCGGAGCGCATTCTTTTCGTGGTGGAAGGTCGCCTGATTTTCCCTTTCCTG
>CALGLY010000313.1 GCA_937959095.1 uncultured Saprospiraceae bacterium | reverse complement strand
TTATACCAATCAAGCATCTGCGGATTGCTAAAGACTAAAGACTAAGTGGCTAAAGTCAAGTTTGAATATTTGCCGCAAAATTAAGCTAAAGCTTGGTATTTTTGCCTAGTAATGCCTAAATTCATTGAATGTCATTTCTTATTATTTCACATTTATCGTATTTGCATGAGTAATTTATCTGGAGATAATCCATTGCCACCTGTTGATGTACAACTAGAAGAGAGCTGGAAACAAGCGTTGGAAGCAGAATTTAGTAAAGTCTATTTTCGGGAATTAGTGGAGTTTTTAAAAAAAGAGAAGCGTAGTGGGAAAGCCATTTATCCACCAGGCAAATTGATTTTTAATGCCTTTAATACGACTCCTTTCGAGGAAGTAAAAGTCGTTATTCTAGGGCAAGACCCTTATCACAACCCTGGCGAAGCGATGGGGCTTTCGTTTTCTGTACCAAAAGGCGTACGTGTGCCGCCTTCGTTACGCAATATTTACAAAGAGCTAGAACAGGATATAAATTTCAAAACACCTCCGCATGGCGACTTGAGTACCTGGGCAGCGCAAGGTGTATTTCTACTGAATGCAATGCTGACGGTGGAGCATAAGAAAGCACGTTCTCACCAAAAAGCAGGCTGGCAATACTTCACGAATGCAGTTATTAAAACCCTTTCTGAGCAGCGGGAAGGCTTGGTGTTCATGCTATGGGGGAATTTTGCAAAAAACAAAAGAGATTTGATTGATAAAAATCGGCATTTGGTGCTAGAGGCTGCACATCCATCGCCTTTGGCTGGCGGCGCATTTTTTGGGAATCGACACTTTTCAAAAGCAAATAAGTATTTAACAGAGCAAGGCTTAGAGCCTATAGATTGGCGATTGGAAGACTAAAAATAGAATAAAAATTACAATGAAAATGAAAAGCTAAAATTCGATTTTCATTTTCATTGTAATTTTCATTTTCTACTCCAAAAGACTTTGCATATCCATCATCAATTCACCCATTTCGGAAGGGCGTTTTGCATTTCTGTAAGCTATTATGCCATTCGCATCCAAGAGCGAATAATGTGGGAAGCCACGTTGTGCAAATATCTTAGAAAGAGAAGCATATTCTTCATCATTCAGGAGATAGTGATCCCCTGCCAAATCGTGTTCTTTTACCATTTTTTGCCAAGCATCTTCTTTCGACATGGCGCAGAAATAGACAAATGCCACATCTTTATACTGCATTTCTTGCTTCAATCTTCTGGAATGCTCAAACTGACGAACACAAGGCTTGCACCAAGTAGCCCAAAAGTCGATATAGACGATTTTACCTTTATGCTTTGCGCGTATTTCTTCCAATATTTTGGAATCAGCTATTAGGCGATCTGTTTCAGGTAGCGGTGTAGGCTTCGTCAAATCAATCGGCATATAGTCCTTTATTTTATCATAGGATGCTTGTGCGCGTTGTTTCAGCCCGTAGGTTTTTACTTCCTTAAAATAGAGTGGGAGATAGGATTGCAGTAGCAATTCATTTCTACTTTGTAGGTGCTGCATTATGGTATTGGTGAGTAAAATATCCTTTGCCTTCTTAGAAAGATTCATCTCATAGAAGGTAATTTCCTTCATGGCTAGCTCTGTGGGGTGCATAGCTTTGGAAATGTTGAGATACATAAAGTTTCGCACCTCATTAATAAGATCTACGTAGCTATTGCTCATAATAGCAGGATCAAAATTGAGGAAGAGCGAATCTAAGAAACGGCAGCAATTATCGGGTAAATCCGTAGGAGATTTCCGTACATTATCTAACTCTGCGCGAAGCAAATTTCGATAAAGTTCATACTGCATATCTTGGCGTACCCATTGCGTCGATTCTGCATCGGCTTCCATCTCTATCAGCAAATTATCTACGCCTTCTGAAATGCGTTCATACAATTCATAGCTAATTTTCTTTGCTTTTTCTGGCTGTTGTAGAATCATGGCCAAATCTGCATAGGATTGTCCGATAAGTCCGATGCGCTCATTAGAATAAGCAGCTACTACTCGATTCAATTTCTTTAATGGACCAAAGAAATTAGGATTACTCAATCTGCCTTGATTGATTTCGCAACGAACTATGATTGTTTGACGTGGTTCTAGCACAAACATAATGGAAGAGGTCCAATTATATTTTAGCTCCACATTGATTGGGAATTCGGCAGGAATTTCAGCAGAAAAATCTCCTGAATAATTCACATGAACCTTTATTTTTTCTTCCCTATTCGTCGCCAAATCTTTATACCATAGCTCCATGCCAGATATATTCCGATTGCTCAAGGATTCCATATTGGTAATCTTGCCTTGAATTTTTGCCTTTATCGGCGTTGTAGCGGCATAGCTAGAAGCAAAACTAAGGAGTAATATTACAACGACTGCGAAACGCTTACAATGGTTTAAAATCATTTTAATACCCATTTTTCTTTTTGAACTAAAAATCTTAACTTGTGTACTTTACTCGGTGTGTAATGTGCTGACTTGAATATATTCTTACTCTGATGAAGTATATGATAAATCAAAAGTATATAAACTTTTGATTTATTTGATATTTTCTTTTTTTGTAAAAGAATCAAAAACTAAACAATCTATACTAATACGTTTTTTTGCACTCTATTATATCTTATAAGCAAGTTAATAAATGTTATGGTACTAATAAAGTGGAAACTTCGGCAAGGTGTTTTTTCAAGTGCGTTTGGCTAGAAAGAATATCGTAACGGTTAAAGCTCTAGTAGTGACAAAAGGATAAATTCGTCCTTTTTAAGGGAGCAAATAGCTATTTATTCACATCTATGACTTTTCTCCGCAACTCAAAGTGTTGCCCTAAGTACACTTTTCGCACCATTTCATCAGCCGCCAATTCTTCCGCAGTCCCTGCTTTTAGAATATTTCCTTCAAACATCAAGTAAGCACGATCAGTAATAGAGAGCGTCTCTTGTACATTATGATCTGTAATGAGGATACCAATATTTTTGGTTTTCAATTTCGCGACAATATACTGAATATCTTCGACTGCAATAGGGTCGATGCCCGCAAATGGTTCATCGAGTAGTATAAATTTAGGATTGGTCGCTAAAGCACGTGCTATTTCAGTACGTCGGCGTTCGCCTCCTGAAAGGGTATCGCCATGGCTTTTGCGTACTTTTTCGAGCCTAAATTCTTCGATGAGTTCTTCTAGTTTATGCGCGCGTTCTTGTTTATTGAGTTTGGTCATTTCTAGCACCGCCTTGATATTGTCTTCCACACTCAGTTTCCGAAATACCGAAGGTTCTTGCGGCAAATAACCAATGCCATTTTGCGCACGCTTATACATGGGTAAGTCCGTGATGTCTTCTGTGTCTAGGTATACGCGGCCTTCATTGGGTTTCACAAAACCAACCATCATATAGAAACTCGTCGTCTTGCCAGCCCCATTTGGGCCAAGCAGTCCAACTATTTCTCCTTGATTTACTTCTATCGAAACGCCTTTTACGACCTTCCGACTCCCATATATTTTAACCAATTCTTCGCTGCGTAAAATCATTTATTATGTTGATTTGTTGATTCCATCTGCTACAAGCAGGTTTGGTGATTTGAATAATTTTCCATTATCAATTTTCCATTATCAATTTTCCTTTCAAATCCACCTCTGCTTCCAAGTCCCAATTGGCGCGTAGGGCTTCTAGTGTTTTAGTGAAAATAGGTTCGGCTTGTCGCTTCAAATCATAATTACCAGTATCCCAATAGCCGTTTTTATTGCTATCTGTTATTATTTTTATGGAATAGGTAGCGGCTTTTATACTTTTCAGTTGCGTTTTAAACGTACGCACCTCTTTTACTTGAAACGTTTCAAAAACGGCATCGTTGCTTGTAAGTACTTCTATGATATAATGCTCGGTGCTATCTAATTGATTAACGGTTAAATTCAGATTGCCAAGTGATTTACTAGCTTGCACCCGAATCACTTGCTGAATTGTATCCTGCGATGCAAGTCCATAAATGTCCGTGAGGGCATTAGGTAGTAATTCTATTCTATAACTTTTTTCCTCCTTCCAAGGATAGCCAATTTCAATTTTTCGATACGCAATTGTACTATCAAAAGTAATGGACAAAGGCTGAGGAGCTAGTAAAGAATCTTCATATAAGTGAATAGCAGCCGTATCAAAACGCGCTAAAGGATGATTCCATTGCAAAATTAGGGACTTTGTCGGATTTACCTCTTTTCGTGTGGCTGGTTTTTTATAAGGACGTAGTTTTTCTTTTTTTAGAAAATCGGTTTGAGTGCGTTTATTCACGCGCAAGGTATCTTTCAGTGTGGTATCTTGCTGAATGAAGAGTTCCCAATTATTTCGTTCCCCCAAGTCATACCAAACATGGAGGGTATCTTTGTTCGTTTCAAAATAAAGTGTCTCCAAGTCTTCATAAATCAAATCCAAATCTTGCAGACGTATAGTTTTATTAAATAGCACATCCGCACGTCCATAATGCACGGTATCAATTGCGATAATGGATAGCTGTTCTTCTGCCTTAAATAATTGTAAGCTAAGTGCTGCCCGAGTCGTGTCTGGTACTATAATCGGTTCAGATAGAAAACCAATGCGTTCGGTAGCATCATATTTATAATTTGGAATTTGGTCATCCAAGGCTACTATCTTAAAAGTATCGGCGCGTACATTT
>CALGLY010000312.1 GCA_937959095.1 uncultured Saprospiraceae bacterium | reverse complement strand
TAGGGATGTTTTCACCGCAGCGTGCTGCGCATGAATACCACACCCTAACCGCTACGACTTCCGATACGCCGCTTGGCGATTTAGTGATTAATGAATTTATGGCTTCCAATGATGCCACCGAAGCCGACCAAGATGGCGAGTTCGATGATTGGATAGAACTCTACAATAATGGCAGCACTTCCATTGATTTGGAAGGCTATTTCCTTTCGGATGATGCGGAAGACTTGATGCAATGGGCATTCCCAGAAGGCACGACGATAGCCGCGAATTCCTACTTGATTATTTGGGCGGATAAGGATGAAGAACAAGAAGGTCTGCATGCCGATTTCAAATTATCCGCAGCCGCAGAAGCTGTTGTTCTAGTGAATCCAGCAGGCGAAATCGTGGATGAAGTAAGCTATGTAGACCAGACTACGGACATTTCCTACGGCAGATTTCCGAATGGAACAGGTGATTTCCAGACGATGAACCCGACCTTTAATGCAGAAAATAGTGGCACCACAAGCACTAGGAATATAAGCGAAGAACTACCCGTTTTTCAAGTCTCTCCAAATCCTGCGGATGCGGCTTTTTATTTGGATATGGACGGGCAAAGTAAGGAAAGAACGCTTTCTATTTTTGATATAAATGGCGCACTTATCCATCAAGTAACTATCTCAAAAAGTCGTTGGATTGATACGACTACTTGGCCAGCGGGTTTGTATCTGGTGCGTTTGGATTCGACGGTTTTGAAGATATTTGTTCAGTAGCATAGCTAGAGATACTGCTTGATAAACTCCCAACAAGTTCTTAAAAAAATAAGGTATCTTTTTTCATTTCCCACTAAGTGCTTTCGTAGAAATAAACGCTGCACTTAGTGGGAAATGAATATGCACCACTCAATACCAATCACCAAAGCACAAACTCCGTTCTTCTATTTTCCCGCCGTCCTGCTTCTGTCTCATTACTTGCGATAGTCTGTGTTTCTCCGAATCCTTTATAACGCAAACGGGCTGATGAAATCCCTTGCTGAATCAGATCATCATAGACCGCTTTCGCACGCGCTTCACTTAGGCGCATATTGCTATCATCCTCGCCCACATTATCAGTATGTCCGTTGATTTGGATACGCATTTTAGCTTGCGTTTTTAATAAATTTCCTAAACGTTCCAATTCCATGCGCGAAGCAGGAAGTAAGTTTGCTGAACCCGTATCGAAAAAGATATTCTTCAGTACAATTGGTTTCTCCTTCACCGCCACCGAAGGTGTTTCTTGGATTGGAACAAGTTCGATTTCTAGCACAAAAGGTGCGTCAGGTAGCCCATCTTCTAGCGCGAAATGCTCCGAGTGGAAAACATAACCTGTTTTATCCACACTAAGCGCGTAGTCCTTATTACTTGGCAAGATGGTCAGAAATTCCCCCTCTGCATCGGTGCTTGCGCTGCTATGCATTGCCCCTGTTTTCAGGATAGTGAAGGTGACTTCTACTTGTTCTAGTAGTTTTTTAGTGAGAACATCGCGTACTTTGGCTTGCACATAGGTTACAGGCTTTGGGCGCAATGCAGGAGGCATTTTAAAGGTATAAATATCAATGTCGCGCTGACGTACATCCTCGGCTTTCGCATCTGTTTTATCACTAGCAAAATAAGCCGTCGAGCCATCCAAACTTAGCGTGAGTGCGCCTTCATTTCCTTTCGTATTGATGGGATGTCCCAAATTCACAGGCTTGCCCCAACTACTGTCCGCTTGCCGCTTGGAGTAGAATAAATCCTGCCCGCCCATGCCAGGGTGTCCGTCGGACATAAAATAAAGCGTCTCTCCATCAGGATGCAAAAAAGGCGCATCTTCATTGAAAGAGGTATTGATTTCCTCACTTAGGTTTTTAGGTGCGCCCCAGCGTCCGTCCGTGCGTCGCTGACTAACCCAAAGGTCTTTATTGCCCTTGCCGCCATTTCTATTACTCGCAAAAATCAGAGTCCGTCCATCTGCCGAAAGCGACGGTAACGTTTCCGATGCTTTGGTATTGATAGCTGTGCCCATAGATTGTGGGCGCGACCAAGCATTGTTTCGTACTTCGGTGAAGAAAATATCGCAGCTACCTTGCCCGCCTTTGTGGTCGCAAGCCGTGAAAACGAGCAATTTTCCATCGGCAGAAATACTATGTCCACCTTCATTTTGAGGCGTATTGATACCAGTCATTGCTACGGCAGTTTGCCAAACACCTGCTTCTTTTTTGCTCATAAAGAAATCTTCATGCACATAGGCACGTGGCGTATTCGTATTCACGACTCGTCGTGTGAAGATGAGGGTATTATCATCCACAGTAAAGGATGGCGCGTATTCTGGACGATCTGTATTGATGTTACTACTTAATGCCTCTGGATGGAAAGGCACAGAGTTTTTGATCGCTTTCGCTGCAAATTGGGCATTTCTGGCAAATCGTTCCGCCCGTTTCTTGCGTTCTTCACTACGCGGATTACTAGCAATGAATTTCTCTAAAAAGCCTGCCGAGCGCGCGAATTTATTGCGCTTCCACTCATTCATACCTAGCATATAGTAGACTCTTGGATTGTAATTAGCATCTATACTCAAGGTTTTTTCAAAGGCTTGTGCCGCCACATCATATTGCTCTGTATCGAAGGCGATTTGAGCCTTTAGCAATTGAGCATCAATGAAATCAGGATAGGAAGCGAGCAATTTGCCAAGGATTTTGCTTGCCTTCGCATACTCCTTATTATACGCCTCTGATTTTGCAGATTCGTACCATTTCAAAGCTTTACCCGATGCTGTTTTTTTAGTGAGATAGGATTGTGCAGAGAGGTTGAATGTAAATAAAAGAACAAAAAAAATAAGTGAATACTTCATTGCTTGGTATAGATGCTAAAAAATTGAATTCCAACCATAGAAACGGAGGAAGAAGAATTAAAATTGCGGGGAGGAAACTTCAAAAAAAAACTGACCTTCTGGATAGTTTGGCTTGAATTTCTATTCAAGTCAGAATGCGATATCGAAACTCCGTTTCGCTCCACTATATTTGGACAAACGCGACACTCGAAACAGAGTTTCGATAACAGATTTCGGCTTGAATAGAAATTCAAGCCAAACACACGCTTACATCAAAGAATTAAGTCCAAACCCCTTTTAGAAAAACTTGAACTTAAAAGACCAATTACTGTTTGAAAAAACATGCAAACACAAGTCGTTACGATTACCTTTTTTCGCTACGAAGGCGCGGCTGCCAAATGGTGGGCATTCCAACAAATGGGAATCGCAGGCACACACATCACACAGGTGCAAGGCTTAGAATTTTTCAAATTGCTAGGAAGTGGGGCAGGGCGTGGGTTTAGTATTTGGCCCAATCTAAGCACCTATGGCTTACTCATGGTGTGGGAAAAAGAAGCGGATGCCAATGCTTTTTTCGAGCGACACTCAAGTTTTGAAGACTTCGTAAATCGCAGCGAAGAGTATTGGACAATCTTCCTGAAAACAGCTAAAGCACATGGCGAATGGGAGGGCAATTGCCCTTTTCAGGAAAGTATTCCCTATGACAAAACGCAACTCGTGGGCGTACTCACTCGCGCCACAATTCGTCCTAAATACCTCCTTCGGTTTTGGCGATTTGTGCCACCTGTAAGTGCATCCGTACATGAAAAGAAAGGCTTATTATTCTCGATAGGAGTAGGGGAGTTGCCCCTTATTCAGCAAGCAACTTTTAGTCTTTGGGAAAGTAGTGAACTGATGATGGATTATGCCTACAAAAGCAAATTTCATAGAGAGGTCGTGCAGAAAACGCGTGAATTGGGTTGGTATAAAGAAGAGTTATTTGCTCGATTTTTGCCTTATAAAACAGTAGGAACTTGGAAAGGAGAGAATATTTTATCAAAATATTTAGGAAGTCTTTCGTAATTTTAGTCCTTTCGCTGAAATAAGTAGATATTAGATTCTAAATCAATTAAAATGAAAATCGAAATGAAAATTAAAAATTTGCCTTTCGTTTTCACTTAGGCGACGTATAAGAATAAATTAGACAGTTTTAGGCTAGGTATTTTTTCTTCTAATAAGGTTTCAAAAACCCTGTCTGCCGTCAGGCAGGCGCGTATAGCTCGCTAAATAAGACTTTTTTAAGATTTATTAGATGAGAAAAGAACAGTATAAAATGTCTAGTTTATTTTTGGACGTTGCCTTAATTGAAGCCTCCTTTCGGAGGGAATCTTGAAACTCAGTAGGATCGGCATTTTAAAATATCGACAATCTATTGGTTTCAAATGGCCCGTAAGAGCCTATACCTACCTTATATATCAAGCATATTACTTAGTAGTAAGTCAAATCAATTATGACAAGTTGGCGCGGATAATTTTCCGCCTGTTGTTTCTTAAAAATTATTCCGTCCGTCCAGATGCAAGAATTTTAAAAAAAACAACAGACAAAAAAATCTCTCACGCGAACTCATCATAATTAAGGGCAGTTTCAATTATTCATTTTCAATTATCAATTAATACATGTTTGTTCAGAAAAATTTTGGCTTAAAAGGAATTTGGAAATTTACAGGCTTCCATATTATTTGGATGACTATTTGGATGTCTGCGGTGACAGCACTGCATGAATTCACGCATGCTGCTTGGATGAATATTCCTTGGTTACCCTTGTCTATTATCGGTACAGCGGTTGCTTTTTATGTTGGTTTCAAGAATAATCAATCCTATGATCGGCTTTGGGAAGCCCGAAAAATATGGGGTGCTATCATCAATAGTAGCCGTGCTTGGGGAAGTGCCGTGAATGCTTATGTTTCCAATCAATTTGATGCTGGAAAACATGATGCAGCAACGATAGCCGCTGTGAAAAAAACATTGATGTATCGCCACATTGCATGGCTTTATGCGCTACGAAGTCAATTATTGATTCCTACGCCCTGGGAGCATATCAGTCAGGGAAAACATGTAGCACGATTGGCACAGCAGCGACAAAAAACCTTTGGTGTAGGCTTATACGATGACGAAACGACAGAAGATATGCTGCACAAATTCCTGCCAAAGGATGAATACGAACGCCTTATTAACTACAAAAATACTGCTACTCAAATCATAGATCAGCAAGCACAAGACTTGAAAAATTTGCGTGGAGATGATTTAATTGATGATTTTCGACATATGGAATTGCAGAAAATTCTTTACGATTTCTACATCCATCAAGGGAAGTGCGAGCGCATCAAGAAGTTTCCATTACCGCGCCAATATGGTGGTATGAGTATCATTTTTGTAGGAATTTTTATCTTTTTATTACCCTTCGGAATGGTTTCAGAATTTCATAAATTAGGCGACATGGGCGCGTGGCTGTCTATTCCATTCAGCGTGCTTGTTGGCTGGATTTATCTTGTGATGGAACTCGTAGGAGATTATTCTGAAAATCCCTTTGAAGGAACAGGTAATGATATTCCGATGCTCTCGCTCTGCCGTGTCATCGAAATTGACTTGCTGGAAATGTTAGGCGAAACAGATTTGCCGCCTGCTATTCAAGCGAAAAATGGAGTCTTGATGTAGTCTATTATAATGATAAAATGCTATAATTTTGAATGCGAAAATGAAGACTAAAATATTCACTCATTCAAAACCCGCCTGAATACTCGTCGGGCAGGTTTATTCATCTACTCATTGAATACTCAATAATTTGAAAAACGAATCATGCACATGAGATTTTTACTATTTGCCATCTGCTTGCTAGGCATGCAGTGGACGACTGCCCAAAAACTAGAGCCACAAAAAGCGAAAGTATTAGCAGAGCTAGACGCGAAGAAAACGCAATTTAGTACGGTAGCGCACCAAATTTGGGAGTATGCCGAGCTGGGCTATTTAGAAGAAAAATCATCGAACTTGCTGCAAACGCAGCTTAGTGAAGCGGGTTTCCAAATAGAAACGGGCGTAGCTGATATTCCGACTGCATTCATGGCAAGCTATGGAAGTGGCAAGCCTATTATTGGCATTTTAGCAGAGTTCGATGCGCTGCCTGGCATATCGCAAGATGCTGTGCCAATGGAACAAAAGCGTGAGGGCAAAACAGCGGGACATGCTTGTGGGCATCATCTCTTCGGGGCGGGTTCTACAGCAGCAGCTATTGCAGTGAAAAACTGGATGAGCGAAAACAAAATAACAGGTACGGTGCGCCTCTATGGTACGCCTGCCGAAGAAGGTGGCGCGGGTAAAGTCTATATGGTACGTGCAGGCTTATTCGATGATGTGGATGCGATGCTGCACTGGCATCCGAGTGATAATAATAATGCGGATGCATCTTCTTCTTTATCCAATAAATCAGCAAAATTTCGCTTCTATGGCAGAGCTTCTCATGCAGCGGGTTCGCCTTGGAATGGTCGTTCCGCATTGGATGCTGTGGAGTCGATGAATTATATGGTCACTCACCTACGCGAACACGTGCCTACCGAGTCGCGTATGCACTATGTCATCACGCGTGGTGGAGAAGCACCGAATGTCGTGCCAGCCTTCGCGGAAGTGTTCTACTATACCCGCCACCCTGAAATGGAAATGGTAAGAGAACTTTTCGAGCGCGTAGTGAATTGTGCAGAAGGTGCGGCACTAGGGACAGGCACACGCATGGAGTACGAAGTGATTCATGGCTTATATAATGTATTGCCTAATGAAACCCTCTCGCGCATTATGCACAAAAACCTGATGGAAGTAGGCGGCATAAGTTACTCGCAAGCAGAATTGGCTTTTGCGAATAAGATAGTACCGACCTTAGCTGGAAAAGAGCCTATTGATCTCCGAACGGCTAGTGTAGTGCAACCA
>CALGLY010000311.1 GCA_937959095.1 uncultured Saprospiraceae bacterium | reverse complement strand
TATCCGAAATCGTGAATGTCCAAGTAGGCGCAATACTAAATTCCGCAAGTCCAAACAACCAACTTCCGAAGTCTTGCTTGGTGTTCATATACTGTGCCTCGAAACGGATGGATTTTTTGCGATCAAATTTATATACATATTCTGCATAAGGCGTTACCGTTTTCACGAAAGGTACACCGGGTTTTCCTTCATAAATTTCTTGATTATAATTTTGGAATTGCAAACCCGCTGTAAGCTGCCATTTCCGCTTATATTTATAGGCAACCTCTGTGAATAATTCTCGATATAAAGCATTGCCATCCAAATCATCAATCAGCGACACATTTGCATTGAAACGTAGTTTTCGACTCGGTGCATAGCTCACATCTAGTTGCACAGCTTGTTCACCTTCTTGTGCTGCTACGGCATAACGCGCTGTCAATCGATAGGTATTGATGCGACTCATAGGCGGCAAGAAATTTATTGTTCCGTCATTCAAGGTCGCAAAAGGCGTGGTGCGATAGCCCATGTTTTTATTGCGCTTCCCTTCTAGCGTTATACCTAATCCATTAGCGGCATAACTTAAGCTGGTATACACAATATTCCCTGCTTCATTGATGAGTTTCCCTCTAGAATTCGTTCCATTCCAATTTAGCTTTTCCGCAAAAGGATTAAATATCGTTTCAGATGACTTAATCGCGCCTTCGATATACCAAGAAAAATTGCCTGCCGTGAGTGTATTATACAAAGAGAAGGCATAGGTATTATAATTCGCCCCGATACTATCCGCAGGCGTATAAGTAGAAATAGCAGATACGACTTGACTAACGGTTTCATCATCAAAGGTACGCGCTACTGCTCCAAAGCCTGGCGCAATCGTGAATCGTCCCGTCGAGTCAGCATAAAAACCTTCTATACTGCCGCCTTTTATGATAGCATCATAGGTATCGAATTGGCGTTTTTGTTTGCCTGTGAAGCCTTTTATTTCCCAATCGGGTGTCAATTCATAGGCAAGGCGCACACCAAATAGGGCATTATCAACGAGCAAAGGACGCTCCTGATAGGCTCTAAAAATGATACCACTTCCGATTTGGTCATATAAATAGCCCGCCGAAATATCAAGTTTATCGGCTTTTTTATGGATGTACCAACGCCCAATACCCTGATCGGTATACGAACCTTGTGGGTTAAGTAGATTTGAGTTATTGAATAAGTCGAACCGTATTCCAACATCGAAGCCCCAATTGCTATAATTCAAGTCGAGCCATGAGTCTGCACCATAGAGTTCATGGTCGTACTGTGGTGTTCCGAATGCGCCAATGAGCGTGTCGGTTTGGAAAAACTTAGCAGTAGCTTGTAGACTACCAGACAAGCTGCCTCCGTCTTCTTGCGCAAGGCTTATCGTCGTACTCCAAAAGAAAAAGAGTAGTATGGAAGTGTAATATTTGTTCATAGTGAGGGCGAAGATATTGTGAATTTTAGGATTTTCAGAGGGAAATTTTACTAGTCGTCCGTTAAAAGACCTAGAAGCCTTGCTAATTACCTATTTAACCAAACCATCTACTATTCATATCGTAAAAAAAACATTAATATTTGCTAGTTTTACGTCTGTGCTATCTATTTAGTTGGCATTCTATCAAGTAACTCATATTACTTATTCTAATCTTTTATTCTAACAAATTCATACTAAAAAACTACTTTTACTATGTTCAACGTACATTCAAAACAACTAATGCTATTAGCACTAGCCTGCTTACTTCCTAGTATTGCATTTTTGCAAATTAGCGATCCTAGTTTCGGGCAACCTTATAGTTTTCAAAATTCTAATTTAACATCTAGAACTGCTGTCCCAAAAGAAAGTACCCCACAAATAGATCTACCTACTATCGAACAAGAAGATCTTGCAAATGATCCTACACGTACCGCACCAACCCGCTTTGGAATAGAACAATCCGTCAATTACAAACTCGATAATACAGGACTTTGGGAAAATCTACCAAATGGAGATCGTTTATGGCGACTTCGTATTGAAGCTCCCAAAGCCTTATCTATCAATTTAGTTTACGAAGATTTTCACATTCCTGATGGCGCAAGATTGCACATCTATAATGAAACGGGCGAACAAGTAATCGGTGCATTCACGTCCTTCAATAATAAAGCGGATAGCCGTTTTGGAACAGCCTTAGTCTATGGCGATGTAACAATCTTAGAATATTACGAACCTGCTAATGTACAAGGACAAGGAAGAATTAATATCAACACCGTAGTACATGGCTATCGCTTCATTAAAGACAATGCACAGCTTGGCAATTCAGGTAATTGTAATATAGATACGGACTGTGCAGACGGGAACCCTTGGCGCGATGAAATCAAAGCTGCCGCTAAAATCATTCTTGGTGGAGGACTTTGTAGTGGTTCATTATTGGGTAATACCAATCGAGATTGTACCCCTTATTTTCTGACTGCTAACCATTGCGGTTTTAGCAGCAGTACGGTGTTTTACTGGCGTTTTGAGCGTCCAAATTGTGGTTCAGGCACACCTGATGATACAAAAACGACGACAGGCGCGATCATGAGAGCGAAAAGTATCGGCCGTAGTGTTATTCAATCGGATTTTGCAATTTGGGAACTTACAGAAAGCCCTGTAGATGCAGGTTATGATGTCTATTACTTAGGTTGGGATGCTAGAGATATTACACCTGCCGCTGTTGTAGGTATTCATCACCCTGCTGGAGATGCAAAGAAAATTTCTTATGAAAATAACACCTTGACAACGACAGACTATCTAGCTAATGCAGTAGATCCTACGCAAACGCACTGGCGCGTGATAGATTGGGATTCTGGTACTACAGAAGGTGGTTCTTCAGGTTCTCCTATTATGGATCAAACAACAAAGCGCGTAGTTGGTGACTTATCAGGTGGTGGTGCTGCTTGTGGTAATAACTCCTCGGATTGGTATGGTAAACTTTCCTATTCGTGGGCAAATAATGGTGCAATCAGTGCTGCTAGTCGTGCTAATTATTGGCTAGACAATGCAAAAACAGGAGAGCTTTTTATAGATGGCTATGCACCTGGTGGTTGTACTCCTCTAAGTTCCACAGATGGCATCCGAAACCAAGATGAAACAGGTGTAGATTGTGGTGGTGCAAGTTCTCCTCCTTGCCCTTGCGAAACAATGGCTACCCTAAGCATTACGTTTGATAATTATCCAGAGGAAACATATTGGACTGTAGAAGGTGGTGGTGAAGCAATTGCTTCTGGTGGATTATATGATGCTGGAATAGCCGATGGTCAGACGATTAGTATTCCGATGTGCATAGACTTGGATTGCTATACCATCACAGTACTTGATGCTTGGGGAGATGGTATCTGCTGTGGAGAGGGAAATGGTTCTTATACGCTAACGAGTGATGAAGATGGTTCTGTATTAGCTACAGGCGGTGCCATAGGAACTGACCAAACAGATAATTTCTGTATTGACGGAGTGTCACTTACTCCAAAAGTAAATCTACAAGGCCCGCACAATGGCGCTGATATGAATACCGATTTAGGAGGTGCAATGATACCCACTACAAGCCCTTATGGCGATGGTGCTACTACTACTGCGGCTGTTATAAACACTTATGATATTGTAGATTGGGTAGAAGTACAATTAAGAAATACAACAAGCCCACATGCGATACTTGCTAAGCGGGGCGCATTATTAAAGAAAGATGGAACGGTAGTACATACGGATGGAGTCACCGCTGTAACTTTTCCTAAAGCAGTTTATTCAGCAATAGATGATGGAAATTATAGAGTAGCCATTCAGCACCGCAATCACTTAGGGGTAATGACAAATACGAACTATACGCTAGATTAATTTAGAGACGAAGACTCCATTTTAAATCACTACACCGAAGGCTTCTTGTAAGTCCTTCGGTGTTTTTATTAGAGCTTTTTATTACCTTCGTAAAACAAGAATAAAAGATACTAGTAAATTATGAAGACTAAATTAATGTACCTACTGGTAGTACTATGCCTACCACAATTCGTTTATCTGCAAATCAGCATAGGCGGCACACCGTATAGTTTCCAAAATAAACAAGTTAAAAGCAGCGATAAGTTACCACAAGAAGATACGCCTACTATTGATATCAATCGCATACAGCAAGAAGACGCGCTCAATGATTCCAATAGCGGAATACCTACACGATTTGGAATAGAGCAAGCTGTCAATTATAACTTGAATAATAGTGGGCTGTGGGAAAACTTGCCAAATGGCGACCGCTTATGGCGATTAAAAATACAAGCTCCCGAAGCCTTATCTATCAATCTAATTTACGATAACTTTTACCTACCCGAAGGCGCGAAACTATTCCTTTATAATGAAGAAAAAACTCAGATTTTAGGCGCATTTACCAGTTTAAATAATAAAATAGACGATGTTTTCGGGACTGCTTTAGTCTACGGAGAGGTAACAATATTAGAATACTACGAACCTGCAAAAGTCGAAGGAGAAGGGCGCATCAGTATCAATACGGTAGTGCATGGCTATCGCTATATTTCAAAAGACAATGCTGATCTAGGAAGTTCAGGAAATTGTAATGTAGATGCGATTTGCCCCGATGGAGACGACTGGCGCGACGAGATAAAAGCAGTAGCCAAAATAGTAATAGGCGGAGGACTTTGTAGTGGCTCATTATTAGGTAATACCAACCGAGATTGTACCCCTTATTTCTTGACCGCTAACCATTGTGGCTTTTCCAGACTTGGAAGCCGTTGTTGGTTTGTCGTGCAACAATAATTTGAAATTAAAATAG
>CALGLY010000310.1 GCA_937959095.1 uncultured Saprospiraceae bacterium | reverse complement strand
AACTCCCCAACGATATGTATGCCGAAACCATAAGAGAGAAATTCCCCGAAACCTTCAGTTGGCTCGAAATGCAAAATGTAAATGAGCGACTCATCGTGAGTCTCTTATTGATTGTCTCTATCATCAATATGATAACCGCCTTGATGATTCTTATCCTAGAGCGTACCAATATGATTGGCATCTTGAAAGCCCTCGGTTCTACCAATTGGGAGATTCGTAGAATTTTCTTGTACTATGCTGGAAATATCATTATTTGGGGACTTTTGCTTGGCAATTTGCTTGGTATTGGGCTATGTCTTATTCAAAAACACCTTAAAGTCATTACCCTTTCCGAAGAAGATTACTATCTATCCTATGCACCCATTCAGCTAGACTTCGGAGCTATTCTAGCACTTAATATCGGGACACTCGTCATTATTTTATTATTTTTGATTATTCCATCGTACTTAGTTACTCGTATTAATCCTGTGCAGGCTATTCGGTTTAAGTAGGATGGTTTTTCCTATCATCTAGTACTGATGTGGAATCGAAATTGGGTTTGGTATTAAACATATTAAGCTTGCCAACTTTCCACTTCTTTTGATTGTGAATCTAAGCATCTTTATAGGGGGAAGGACTGTTTAAAAGATGTTTACCCCTCGTTCCTAAATCAAGGCTTTAATACCCAA
Source organism: uncultured Saprospiraceae bacterium (assembly GCA_937959095.1). Lineage (GTDB taxonomy): Bacteria > Bacteroidota > Bacteroidia > Chitinophagales > Saprospiraceae > JAAUTG01. The sequence continues at coordinate 2,462 of CALGLY010000310.1, read as the reverse complement.
AGCTCTTCCTTTACTGATTCCACTTTCTTCCTAGAGTAAAAGACAGGAAAAAATTGATCACGCGCCCATAAATCAAACAAGTTTCGATAATGTGGATGGTCAGGATTACCCGATTGTCCAGGTGTATTCATGCCTAAACAAGCATCCCAATCTCCTGTATCCACGATCATTCGAAAGGAAGCACCATGCGTTTGATTGTCATTGGAACTCGTATTATTTACGGTAAAACTATTCCCTCCACGCGGCGCAGGGCCAAGTTCTAATTTTGCTTTCAACTCCTTATTTAGCGCATTACTCATAGGGTGTTTTAGGATAATGTGCTTATTATTTGCTTGTCCGTGTTGCCACTGATTCATATCTTCGCCTAGTTTTTGATTTAGGCTTTGAATAGCATTTTGAAAGGCTTTTTTTAGAAATTCATCGCGTCCTTGAATGGGATTTTTGCCAAATTTTCCATCAGGTAAGATGAGCCAATCCATCACTTTTTTCATCTGCAAACTGGCATAAATTTCCGCTTCTTTTGGAATCATTAAAGTCGCCATATCTGCCCGAAGCTGTTGCTCCCAAGCATTGTAAATACTCGCTGCTATCGACTGCATTTCTAGGTGATTATCCCAATCCAAAAGTAGTTGTTTTGCTTCTTGTGTTTGCGCATTATCTAGTTCAATGTACTTCAAAAATGGGACAAGTTGCCGCGCAGGAATAGACAAATAATCGGTCTGATATTGCGCCATATCCATCAAGGAATGTTGGCGACCATTTTGAAGCATTTCCGCTACACGCATCTGCCGATATGGGTCGCTCCAACTGTAGCCAAGAGCATCCGTATAGGCGTAGTCGTTGGGTGTGACATTGGCATTAGCCGTATAAAAAAGACCATTTCCAGGATTTAGCACATGTGGTTTATTGATAATCGGTAAATAACCATCCCACTCATACGAACCATCGCCGGGGACAGGCACAAGTCCACTCCAATGTCTACGAATCGGGGCTATACCTACTGCTTGCCAACCGATATTGCCATCGCGATCTGCCCAAATCATATTTTCGCCTGGAATATTGGAATAATTACAAGCTGCTCGAAATTCATCCCAATTCCGCGCTTGATCCATGCGTAAACTTGCTAGATAAGGTGAACCGCCAATTTCTGACCATGCGCACCGCACCGCATAAGCGATGTTTTTCTTCGCATCTTCATATACGACTGGCCCGTGAATGCTATATTTTAGATCTATTTTGCTTGCTTCATTTTGCCCTTTCACAGGGATAGATTCCGTGATGACTTCCATCTCTTTCCAAGCTCCTTTGTGCCAATATTGATTCGGATTTTTCGGATTGGTTTTATACACCATTAAATCTTCACCATCAGTGCGAAAAACGGTGAGTCCCCACGCGCCATATTCGTTATGTCCGATAGAAATACCTGGAATTTCGGGTTCGCCGCCACCTATTACATTCCAACCTGGCGCGACCAAATGTGCCATATAACGCAAAGAAGGTGCAGCTTGTGTGCGGTGTGGGTCATTTGCCATCATCGGGTAGCCGCTTTGGGTGTGTTCGCCCGTCACTATCCAATTATTGCTACCGATGTCGTTTAGTTCATTTGTCATAGCGTTTTGGTAGGCTGCTTCATCCGCTTTAGCGAGACTTTCATAGTGTTTCAAATCCTCTGTTCGAGCATCCACAGCAAGGTCTTCGGGTTGGAAACGTACAGGCTTGCGATAGGCATTATAGAGTTCTAAAATATCGTTGAAGAGGTGCTGTTGGTCAATCTTTTCGTCTAGCTCTAATAGAGGTTCATTCGGATGGAACCAAGAAAGTTCTTTCGCTTTTTCTACTCCTACAGTTGCTACTAGACGCGCTACGTTCAACTCTTGTCCAATATTCCCCAATAAGCCCTGATGTCTAGAAATTACGATTTCGGGAGTCCATTTTTGGGGTTTCGTATTCAGTAATACGAATTCTAAGGGGAGCAGTTCAGTCCGTTTTTCTGTCAAGTCAATGTAGGCATTCACGCCTTTTACAAAGGAGGTAATAATCAAATCACCTCGCTCATGATAGTGATTCATTTCTTTATTAATATCGCCGCGAAACTTAAATAGACGTGTGCCAATATCGCGCTTTAGCTCTCGTGGGCCAAGCAGCTCTGCTACAGTTCCTGTAGCTTGTCGTCGCCATACTTCGAGTTGGAATAAGCGATCTTTTGCAGCATGAAAACCCTGTGCGAAAAATAGATCGGCTTCGTTTTGGGCATAAATGTGTGGAATACCCCATTCATCTACGATAATTTCGACAGGGGCTTCTAAACCTTTTATTTGGTGGGTTGTATTTTGAGAAAAAGCTAAAAAATTGCAGTAGCAAAAGAGCAAGAGAAGCGTATATCGTTTCATATTGGAAAGCTGTTTTTCGTCAATTTTTTTATCCGAAGTAAATATAACTAGACTATTAGAGAATAGGTTATT
>CALGLY010000309.1 GCA_937959095.1 uncultured Saprospiraceae bacterium | reverse complement strand
AAAAAAAACATTTTTAGCGAATTTTCGCTAAAAATGTTTTTTAACTATTTTTTTTAAAATAAGTATAAGGAAGATGATAAAAAGAGCATATAAAAGATGGTATTCGTGATTTTCATCCTATTAAAATTTGTATTACAAGGGATATTCATTTACATGACAAAATAAGACACCTATTTAATAAGTAACCAAAGTGACTTTATTACGTCATAAGTCCGTAATTTAAATTGAAGTCAATTATTTATGCGTTCTTTGCGCCACTTTGTAATTGAAGGAAAAGCAAATACAAAAAGCTAATTAAAGCATGCCTTTTGATTTGATTACGATATTTTCAGAGAATTTTTAGTTTTATGCAGCGTCTCTTTTTTATTTCCATCCCATCTTCCGCAAAACATTTCTTGGTTCTTTGATTCTCTGATAAATCCCATGAACATAGGACTTATTATTTTTCAAAATCAACATTCATAATAAATCGAAAAACGATGGCTATTAATTTATTAGATTTGGTAAAAGGTCAATTAAATGAGACCGTAGTAGGAAAAATGTCGCAAATAGTAGGCGCGAAGCATTCTGAAACGACTTCAGCAATTGATACGGTATTACCAGCTTTATTGGGTGCTGTTGTAAACAAAGGCTCTGACAAAAGTGGTGCTGGTTCGTTGCTTAACATGATTAACACAGGTAAGCACGATGGTGGCATGTTTGATAATTTAGCGGGTTTGCTAGGAAATACTGGCAAGGCAGACGCTATGATGGGAGTAGGCAAATCATTAGTTTCTTCTTTATTAGGCAATCGCCAAAGTTCTATTTTAGACTTAGTTACTAATGGAACTTCCCTAGGTAGAAATTCTTCTTCTTCCTTAATGAATATGCTTGCACCTATGGTGATGGGTATGATAGGCAAGCAAGTAAGCAAGAATGGCTTGGATGCACGTGGCTTAATGAAAATGTTGGGCGGTCAGCGTTCAATAGTAGAAAAAGCACTTCCTGCTGGTTTCAGTAGTGCGTTAGGTTTAGCAGCAGATGGGCATACCAAAGCAGCAAGCAGCAGCCGTTCTACTTCATCAACTACGCGCACACCAGAGCGCGAAGAAAAGAAGAAAGGCGGTGGCGGTTTTATCCGTATTTTGCTACCAATACTTATATTAGGTGCGCTAGGTTATTTCCTATCTCGTTCTGCTTGCGGTGGAGACACTACAGTAGATAGAAGCAAGTACCAAACACAATATGTAGTAGATGCTACAGGTAATTTGGTAGATAAGAATGGAAAGGTCATCAAGAACGCGGGTGAATTCCGTGAAGAAAATGGCTTCTTTGTAGATAATGAAGGTGCAAAAATTCAGCGTGGAATAGATGTGGCTAAGGAAAAGATGAATAATGCAGCAGATAAGACAAAGGAAGCAGTAGGAAACGCTACTGAGAAAACAAAAGAGGCAGTAGGAAATGCTACTGAAAATGCAAAAGAAGCAATCGGTGGAGCTACTGCGAATGCAAAAGAAGCAATCGGAAATGCTACAGATAAGACGAAAGATGCACTTTCTAACACTGGAGATAAGATTGCAAATGCAGCAGATAAGACAAAAACAGCAGTAACCAATGCGGCTGGTATCACAGCTGTAGCAGCACAAGAAAATTTCGCGAAGCTATTCAACACAAAGGCAGTAGGTACAGCTTATGGCTTATCTAATATTACATTCGATACGGAGTCACACCGTATCACGAATATGTCGAAGGAAGAAGTAGAAGGTTTGGCAGCAGCATTAAAGGAGTATCCAGATGCTCGTATCCAGGTACAAGTGCATACTGCTGATGGCGGAAACAATATCGAAAATAAGACGATTTCTAATCTACGTGCTAAAGTAGTGAAGGATATGTTGGTGACATTAGGCGTAGATGCAAAGCAGATTTCATCAAAAGGACTAAGTGCTAAAGATGCGACTAAAGCTGCTGCAAATGTAGTAGAAGTAGTTGTTCAAGAATAATCGCAATGCTAGTTTGCTGCTTTTTTAAGTAGCATTACTATCAAAGTTGTTTTAGCTCGTTCAAGCATTCGTTTGGACGGGCTTTTTTTTGCCTGCTCCCTTAATAAAAGGATTAGGCAAATGAATCCATCTTGCCTAATCCTTGAAAGACTATTTAGCCTTTTGCATTTCCTCTATTTTCTGTTGTAACTCTTCTGCTTCTGTTATTTTCTGGGCGTAGGCTCTGAGGTCTCCACTACGCTGAATGTGCATAGCTTCTTCCATCATTTTTGCGTATTGTTGCTCTAAAGCTTTAATCGGGTCTTTCTTCTTGAATAATCCAAACATAGTTTAAGTTTTGGGTTAAACAGTAGATTGGATAGAAGGTTTATATTTCTTGATGATTTTCATAGAAACATAGCAGGCACTTTATATCAACAAATGATTGAAGAATACAAAAGTACCTGCTATGTCAATTTAAGCAATTAATTTTTCAAGCATTTCCCGTACTTGTTCTACGCTTAGTAGGTTATAGTGTGCGTCAGTCTTGGCTAAGCCTACTTTTATAGTATAAGCCGTTTCAGGCATCGCGCGGAAGGTATCTTCATCCGTATGATCGTCACCTATCGCTAAAATGAAATCATACTCGTCATCATTCAACCAATTAAGTATAGCCTTACCTTTATTTACACCTGCATTCTTTATTTCTACTACTTTATTCCCTTCCAATACTTGCAAATCAAGGTTGGCAGTCAAATAGCGCAATACATCTCGAAATTCACGAACACGCTTTTCTCCCAAGTCCTTATCAATGCGGCGATAGTGCCAAGCAATAGAATATTGTTTTTCTTCTATGAACGAGCCAGGCGTGCGCTCTACCAAGTTCTCTAGTACGGTGCGGATTTGTGGCTTCCAAGCAGCAGTTATGCCAGCAGGTTTTTTCCAATTTCCACCACGTTTCATCCACACGCCATGTTCGGCTGCGAAATCCATTCCGATAGCTCCTAGCCAAGTTTGCAAGGTTTCTCTATCACGTCCACTGCTGACGATTAGTTTATTATTTTCGGTATTTTGTAGCGTCGTTAAGATATGTAACAAAGCCTCATCAGGCACAACTGCTTGCGGATCAGGATCAAAATTCATTAAAGTGCCATCATAATCCAAGACAATCAAGCGTTTTTTTGCATTTTTATAAGCTGCAATTAATTTACCTTGTTCGGCTTCATTCAGGATGTTTGTCTGTGTGATAAGTTGCGACTCCATGAGTTTTCGTTGTTCGTTCATAAATGTATTCGCCCAGTGACGGACATCATACTTCTTTAATTTTTCTTGCATGCTCTCTAGGCGGGTACGTTGTTCTTCTAGGGGCATTTCAAGGGCTTCTACTAGTGCAGCCTCTATCTCATTCATATCTTGCGGATTGATGAGAATAGCTTCTAGTAATTCATTGGACGCTCCAGCCATCTCACTCAAAATCAAGACACCTTGCTTATTATCTTCTTTGCTTGCAATGTATTCTTTGGCTACTAAATTCATACCATCACGCAGGGGCGTAATCATCGCTACATCCGCCAGGCGGTAGAGGGTTGTTAGTTCACGAAAATTTAAGGAACGATAAAAATACTTGATAGGAGTCCATACAAATGAACCATACGTACTATTCAGTTCACCTGCTACAGTATCAATTTCTTGCTTCAATTCCTTATACTGATCTACATTGGCACGCGAAGGTACAACGATCATTACCAAACTTACTTTGCGGTGATATTCGGGATGGTTTCTCACGAATTGCGCAAAAGCTTTCACCCGTTGCGGAATACCTTTAGTATAGTCCAAACGATCAATAGAAATGATAAGTCGGCGGTCTTTTGCGAGGGTTTCTATGTATTTTACATCTTCTGTTATAGTGCTATCATCTAGTTTGGGATGTGCGTAGGTTTCATAGTCAATGCCCATCGGGAAGACATCTACATTCACTAGGCGATTACCTACTTTTAGCTTCCCAAAGTTATGCTCATAACCCGAAATACGATAAGCGGCACTCAAGAAATGACGCATATAATTAAAGGTGTGAAAACCGATTTGGTCAGCACCTAGCAAGCCATCCAAAATCGCTTCGCGCCATGGAAGGATGCGGAATATTTCGTAGGAAGGAAATGGAATATGGAGAAAAAAGCCAATCGAAATCTTTGGAAATGCTGCTCGAATCATAGCAGGGAGCAACATTAATTGATAATCATGCACCCACACTAAGTCATCATCTCGCAATTGCGGAATTACAACATCTGCAAATTTCCGATTGACGCGTTGATATGCCTCCCAATAGTCGTCTCGATACGTTGTATATTGGGTAAAATAATGAAAATGCGGCCAGACGACTTTATTGCTAAAGCCCTCATAGTAGAGTTCCGTATCTTCATTTGTTAAAAAAACAGGGATTAAACCACTTTTTTTGAGGTCTTCTTGTACTGCTTTTTGTTCTTGTTCTTCCTGAATTTCTTGCCCTGGCCAGCCAATCCAAATTTTATCTAAAGAGCTATCTAAAGAATTGAGACCAGTAGCCAAGCCACCTGCACTCGGATAATAAATAAGCGAATTATGCTCTTTTTTTATCGTAACAGGGAGTCGATTAGAAATAATGACAATACGCGACATAGTATAACTTGAGTGATTAATAGTTACTTAACATCAAGTGCTAAGATACCAAAAGCGACAGCAAGCTACACTAGATCGCAGAATAAAAATAAAATTGTTTTACAGTTGTTTAGCTTATGTGTTTATTTTGAATGTGCTAGATTGATTTTGGATTAGAAGTTGATTCAGTATAAATAGAATCATGTTAAACAGGATACGACATCTTAGATAGTTTATTACTTAACATACTATGGTAAAATTAAACCTGTGATTAAATGAAAAGACTAGAAATGTTTTTATTAATTTCACTATAAATGTATACTTGTCCGTTTATAGTATAAAATTCAGAATCTAGTAATTTCCTCTATTATAGTTCTTGTTTTTTATTGTAAATAATTGTTTAAAAATGATTTATGAAAAAATAAATCCTCTGTTATTTTGCAATTTTTATTTATTAATAGCTACTGTTTTGTTGTTTCTTAAGAAATTTTTCATTTTGAAAAAATGAAACGAACCCATTCAGTACTGAAATCGAAAATAGATTTTTAGAATTAAATTTCATCATGTAATTTATAGAATGAGCTGTTTGTATCGTATAATCTGTTGTATAGATGACTAGCGAATTTCCGCTAAAAACCGTATGTTTACCTTAAAATAGAATCAAACTATGTTAGAACAATACGCAAGTACCCGAAATGTAAAATTTCTACTCCATGAAGTATTTCAAATTTCCGAATTGACCAAATATGAACGTTATCAAGATTATGATAAGGATGCCTTTGATATGATGATTGATGCCTCGAAGCAGCTTTCTGATAATTATCTATTTCCAACGGTACGCGAGATGGATAAGCAAAAAGCCTATTATGATAGCGAATCAGGAGAGGTGAAAGTACATCTAGGTTTAGTAAAGGCAATTGACGCTATCGCAGAGGGTGGCTGGATAGGTGCGTATGATGATTATGATGTGAATGGACAGCAAGCACCTTTTTTAATGATCTCGATGGCAAACTATCTGATGTATGCTGCCAATGGAAATGCTGCCGCCTATGCCTTCTTGACACAAGGCGCAGGAGGATTGATTCGTGAGTTTGGTTCAAAAGAACTGAATGATTATTACATTCCGAAAATGTATGCGGGCAAGTGGCAAGGCACTATGGCACTCACCGAGCCGCAAGCAGGAAGTTCCCTCACAGATATTACTTCTTCCGCAAGCCCTACCGAGGAAGGTTATTATAAAATGAAAGGGCAAAAAATCTATATTTCTGGAGGAGATTATGAAGGCGTGGAGAATATAGTACACC
>CALGLY010000308.1 GCA_937959095.1 uncultured Saprospiraceae bacterium | reverse complement strand
GTCAAGCCCGAAGGGCGACCTTCAAGCGAAGCGACCGTCTTCCGTTGGCCGTCCTATTTACTTGGGAGACGTAAAATATGTTTTGCAATGATATTTAATTGTACTTCGGAAGTACCACCTTCTATGGAATTTCCTTTGGTGCGGCAGAAGTAGCGCGCTACTTGCCCATCGTTGAAAGCTTCTCCTTCCCAAGCTAAACCATCGAAACCCTTTGCTGCTAGGAGCAATTCGAGTCGATCTTTATTCAATTCTGTACCATAGTATTTCAAGAAGGAAGAAGCCGCGCCTATGGATTGCCCCATTTTGGCTTCATCCAGCGTACGTTCCATTGCTGCATCAAAAATCGCTTTATTCATCGACCAACGCGCAATTTCTGTACGAAGACTTGCATCTGATAGCTTTCCATTTTCTAGGCCTAACGCTTCTATTGCTGCTTCATGTAAGGATAAATTGGAAGTGGAATCACCAGAGCCGCCTATCATTTCGCGCTCATGCGTGAGGAGATATTTTGCGATTGTCCAGCCATAGTTGAGTTCGCCTACGAGATTTGATTTTGGTACTTTTACATTATCAAAAAAGGTCTCACAGAAAGGCGAATTTCCACTAATCAATTTAATAGGGCGAGTGCTAACGCCTTCCGTAGCCATATCAATAAGGAGGAAGCTGATGCCACCATGTTTCGTCTCCGTGTCGGTGCGGACAAGGCAGAAAATCCAATCCGCTTTATCTGCATAGGAAGTCCATACTTTCTGTCCATTCACTAGAAAATGGTCGCCCATGTCTTGCGCTTTGGTCTGCAAACTTGCCAAATCTGAACCAGCATTTGGTTCGCTGTAGCCTTGGCACCACCAAATTTCTCCATTCACTATTTGGGGTAAATATTCTAGTTTTTGTTCTTCAGTTGCAAATTTCAGTAAGGCAGGCCCAAGCATAGAAATACCAAAACTAAATAAAGGCGGCCGACAGTTCAATCGTGCCATTTCTTCGCCTAGTATTTTATTTTCGGCTTTGCTTAGTCCTCCACCGCCATATTTTTTAGGCCAATGCGGCACTGCCCATCCTTTTGCGGACATCGCCTCGAACCATTGTTTTTGCTCGTCATTTTTGAAGCTGGCATTTCTGCCTCCCCAATAATAATCCGACCCGCTGCGCACGGGGACGCGCATACTTTCCGGACAATTGGCTTCTAGCCATGCTCGGGTTTCTTTCCGAAATGTTCCCAAGTCTTGTGCTGTCGCTGTAGCAATGTCTGTTGCCATTAAGATATTTTTTTAGTACGTTTTTGCAAAAATAAGAAATTTGCCTAACACTGTTAGAGAGAGAGGAATTAATGCTGTAATGAGTTAATGATAGAATGCTATAATATTTTCATTCATTGTCGCATTGTATCTTTAGTGCATTGCAACACTATTTCGCCCTCGTAGCCGCTACACCCCCTGACTTAATATTCGGATCGGCATAGACTTGGGCTAAAAATTCTGCCACGCAAGCAGGCTTTTCTTCGCCCTTTAGCTCAAATGCTACCTTTACTTTGAAGCGGCATCCATTTGGAATATCTTTACACTCCATCAAAGAAACACGTCCACGTAACAATGCATCTACAGGCGTAGCATTCGGAAAACGAACTTTATCCAAACCATAATTTACACCCATCGTAATATCTCCGATTTGGTAGGCTTCGTAGGTGAATTTGGAAGCTAAAGACAGCACCAAAAAACCGTGTGCTACCGTCTTCTTATAAGGAGAATATTGCGCCGACATTTCTGGATTGACATGAATCCATTGATAATCTTCGGTCGCTTTTGCGAATAAATCAATGCGTTCCTGCGTGATTTCTATCCATTCGGTAAGTCCCAATTCTTTCCCTACATAATCCTTGAAATCGACTAGATGTGGAATTACCGTATTGTATGCTTGATCTGTCATTGTCTTAGCGTTTTTGTAATATTTCTCTGCGTCTCCGCGCCTCTGCGTCTGTCTGCCGACAAAGAGAGATTCAATAAAATTATAAACTTTCAGACAGGCGATACTAAGTACTTACTATGAAATAATGCCGCCATTTACATTTAGCAATTCGCCATTCACAAAGCCCGCCTCTTTGGAAGCGAGGTATAAATAGGCATAAGCAATATCTTCAGGTGTGCCGATACGACGAACTGGGATTTGCTGAATCCCTGCTTTAATGACTGTTTCAGGCATAGAATCGGTCATGGCGGTCTTTATAAAACCTGGTGCTACAGCATTTACAGTGACGCCGTTTTTGCCGACTTCACGGGCTAAGGATTTCGTAAAACCAATGATAGCCGCCTTAGTTGCTGCATAATTAGTCTGCCCGAATGCGCCCAAAAGTGCATTGATAGAAGAAGCGGAAACGATGCGCCCGTAGCCTGCTTCTTTCATTTGTGGCACTACTGCTTTAGTCACATGATAGAGTCCGTTCAGATTCACATTTATTACCGCGTTCCATTCGTCGTCGCTCATTTTGGTGAAGGAACGATCCCGAATAATTCCAGCATTATTGATGAGTATATCTATTCTGCCATGTTGTTCTTTGATGTAATCTACCGCTTTTTGGATTTCTTCTTTGTTGGTAACATCTACTTTTTGAAAGAAAATCTTGCCGCCAGTAGCTCGAATTTCTTCGGCTGTTGCTTTGCCATCTAGCACATCCCAAAGCGCGACAGTTGCTCCTTCCTCACAAAACACTTTGCACACGCCTGCACCTATGCCACGCGCACCGCCTGTTATAATTGCTACTTGACCTTCTAAACGTCCCATATTATTGCTATGATTTTTTTTAATCGTGTTTAACCTAACACTGTTAGGCAAGGTAAGAAATTATATCAAAACCAACAAAAAAATCCGAAGTCCTTGGCGAACTTCGGATTGAATAAAACGGATATAAGTAGTGAGAGAAAAATAAGATGACAACTAATTGTTATCTTATTTTTCTTTCACTACTTAAAATCAAAGGTTGTGTTTGTCTTCATTTGATTTCTAAGGTTTGCAATACCTTCATTTTTTGTGTTTCAAAAATCCGAAGCCTAAGATTATCTATGCTACACTTAACGCTTGAGTCTTATACCAATCTACACTTGGAATGTCTATTAATCTGAGGCGATTTTTTCCTTATACTTCGTTATTTTTCTTTGCCAGTCAAAAGGATGTTATAGAAAAAGTGCCTTGCCTAAGAAAAAAATCACTATTTAGTGTGTCATCTTATAACGTTGTCCCCTTTAGTTCTTTTTGTTTGAAAAAAAATATTTTAGTAACTTGAATTCAAGTAACAAAATCCGAATTTTTATAAAAAGGTGAGTTGAATCTGAGTATAAAAATAGTCAACTTTACTGAGTTTTAATATTGCAGGGTAAGTGAATACTGTAACTTTATAGGGAAAATGATAAAAAAATAAATCATATATTCGGTTGAAATAAACTTATAGTAGAATTTCGATTTATGTCAAGAAAAATATGTTAAAAAATATAATTTTATCAAAAAAGCATTATTTTTTTATACATTTGTAATGTAAAGCACAAAATCAATTTTAAGATGAAATATCTTAAAAGACACTAAAAAGTTCAAAATTTATTCTGCCAGAAGATATTTTTAATTCTAAATACTGAAAACTAAAAAACATTGTCAACCCATTCTGATTACATTTTTACATAAAAATTATACTACCTTTTAGTGGTAATTGATTTGAATCTTGATAAACCACCTCCTTGGGTAGTGGTTATGCTCTGTCGGCTTTGCCTGTAATAATTTATGCATCACTTTGGCAGAGAAGCTGTTTAGAACACGTCAAATTTGTTAGCTCCCTATGGAGACAAGCTCAATACCACCTTCTAAGAAGGTGGATTCTTTATTACTAAGTGAGGGCTATTTTGTCAACTACTTTTGTAGTGAATTGAATCTAATTCTAGTTTTGCTTTATAGTATTAAGCTAGGGCTAGTTCTGCCTATGTTAAGTAACGGTCGAAATCGGGAAGTTATTATTTGACCGTTGAGTCTGCTCCGAAAACTAAGTACGTTAAAAGTTCATTGACATAACGGAATAAAATTTGTATTTTAGTAGATGCAAAAAAGCATCTTTTTTTATGTTCAAAAAGAGTTTATCCAGCACAGGAGCGAGTTTATTTACAGGCATGAGTCAAGTAGTCGGTTTGAAAAAGGGGAGCTACTTGGATGATGCAAAGAGTTGGCACAATGTATTTTTTTCAGGAATCACGAGTCGTATAGACGAATCGCCTTATGCGGTTCTATATCCAAGTAAGACGGGTCGGCGTAATGCACCGATACGCCAGCTAGTAGCGATGATGGTACTGAAAGAAGGTGAAAATTGGACAGATAAACAACTCTTCGAACAGAGTCGGTTTAATTTGTTAGTGTTGCTTGCTCTGGGTTTACGCAACTTAACGGATGAACCTCCAGTAGCAAGCACCTACTACGAGTTCAAAAAGAAAGTTCGCACTCATTATGAGGCTACAGGCGAAGACTTACTAGAACAAACCTTTAGCAATTTGGCTAAAGACCAAGTACTTCGATATGAAGTGAGTGGTCAGCGTGTACGTATGGATAGTAAACTCATTGCTTCTAACATTGCCAACTGTACGCGCTTACAACTCGTGATAAGCGTATTGCAACAATTCTATAAGTCGCTTGCTAAGGATATGCCTCCGAAAGATATATCTTCGACAACTTCATGGCTTAGCTCCTCAGATTTGAAGATTTTGAAAGCCTTGTGTAGTAAGGCTTGCGATGCTCATACTTATCCCTTAACTACTGTTGAAAAACGAAGCGAATTAGAACGTTTAGGCTTGTTAATACATCGCTTATTACAAACAAGTCCTGATAAAGCTTCGCCTAGCTATCAACTCTTACATCGCTTATTTTCAGAACAATATCACTTCAAACCAGTCGATGACCAAGAGGATAAGGGTCAGCACGATAAGTCAGATAATGATGGAGCGTCAGAAGGAGTATCTTCTATTGAGTTGCGAGATAAAAAAAACTTAGCAGGCAACACGCTTCAATCTGCTCATGATGCCGATGCGACTTTTCGACGCAAGGAAAGCGGACAAAAAGAGCAATTCATTAAAGGTTATAGCAGTAACATCACAGAAAACTGCACTCCAGGAGAATTGAATTTAATCCTAGCTGCTCAAATAGAAAATGCTGGATATAGCGACGATCAATATTTTCAACAAGCCTTGAATCAAAGCGAGCAAGTACTCGGCAGTTTACCAGATGAAGTGGCAACCGACGGAGCTTACAACTCCACAAAAAATCTACACTTTATCCAACAAAAAGATAAGCCCATTCAATGGCATCTGACTGCTATTCAAGGAACCCCAAGCAATTTTGACTACCAATGGAATGAACAAGGACAACTCCTAGTGACAGACAAAAGAACTGGACAAACTCAAATTGCTAAGAAAGCGAAAACTAGAGCAACAACTAAAAATAAAGCCCCTCGTTATCGAATTAAAGAACCCAATGGAACTTACCGATATATCGAACATAAGGCGGTGCTTACTTATTTCAGAAGGCAGCAAATCAAAAACTTGCCAAAAGAAATTAAAAATATCCGACCTAATGTGGAAGCCACTATTCATCAAGTGTTTTTCCACCTCAATGGGCAGCAAAGTAAATATCGGGGTATTATTGCTCATAGACACATGGTCTTTACACGCTGCATTTGGGTCAATTATAGAAGAATTAGCGACAAAATTAACCAAAAGGGACGATGGAAGCTCTTTTTTAGAACTTTTACTACTATCATCCACTCTCCAGCAAACCAGTGCGCTTACAACTTAAAACCATTCAACTTTTTTAGGAAAATAAATTCCTACTTCAATACACCATATTTTATTCCGTTATGTCAAGGAACTTTTTTTATACTTAGTTTTCGGAGCAGACTCTTCGTTACTAAAGTAATAATTCTTTCAAAAATAAATAAAAATTCAATCAAGTGTCTTGTTTGAATTGATTTGAAGAATAGCATGAAAATTTCATTTACCATATTATCTATATGCTTAGCACTAACTTTCAAAGCTACTTCACAACACAATATAGATGCGTTGTGTATGGATAGTCTATTATCAAAAGAAGTACATGCTTTCCTTCAGGAGCAAGGGATAGAGTTACATTTAGACAGTTTGATGATGAAAGAATTGAATATCTTGATAGAGCAATATGGTGATGGACAGATGATACATCCAATAAAAACATCTGTATATATTGATAATTATTTGTCAAGAGGAGATAGTACGTTACAGGCTAATTATTCTTCAAATTTATATACAAATATTGGCTTTAATACAAGCACTTCAATAGTAAATATTCCTTTTACAATTCGAGGAAATCTTGTTTTAGATGAATTACAGGTCTATGAGGATTTATCTACAGTTACATTTCAATTCGATTATCACCAAGCGTTGAGTCAACTCAA
>CALGLY010000307.1 GCA_937959095.1 uncultured Saprospiraceae bacterium | reverse complement strand
TTCCTACCTTCGCAAGCATTTTACCAGCGATTAAGGCACCGATTCCATATACTGCTACATCATCTATACTTGGGTCAAAATCGGCATAGGTATTCCCTGAATTAAAATCTACACTGCTCACGATTGGCTCAATCTTTGGTTTCACTTCATCCAGCATAAACATTTCAGCAATTACATTCATTTCCAGAAAGCCTCTTCGTCCTAGTATACGAATACTGTAATTGAGGGTGTTTTCAGGCGAGTCACCAAAACGTAATTCCTTTGCCCAGTGTAGTTTTTTGTTTGGAGCATCATAGAAAGGTGGGGAAGCCCAACCTACTAGACTAATTGGTTCATAGCCTGCTTCCACTCGATATTCATTCTCCAATTCGGTGTCTTCTTGCATACCTGTTAAAAGCTCGCTATAGTCGATTTCATTTGCATCTCCATCATCAATATAACCTTCCTCTGTATAGCTAATATTGATGGCAAAAGACGAATCACTTAGTGGAGAATCTTGTTCAGGGAATAACATCCCTAAGGAACCTTCCGATCCACTATCGGGGTTTCCCCAAAGGTCTACTAATACTGTTTTCGAATCTTCTGCATTAAGGAACTTGAAGCCTTCAGGTACTTGAATGGTTGCAAGTCCATCTTGCAAAATCACCGTTCCCTCTTGGTAATTGAACGAACCTACAATACTATCTGTATAGGCTGCATAGGCAAGCATCAATTCTTCATCCGTCAATTGTGTTTCCACTTGTAAGCTGTCATTTGCTCGTAATTGGAAAACAGCTAGGCATAGCAAACTTGCTAATAGAATAGAATTTCTAAGTCTCATTGAAAATATGGTTTTGATATATACGAATGCTTGTTTCACTCGTAGTGTTATGATACTATTTGGAACTGATAGGTGGCAATTGTTTTATGCGAGTTATCAGTAGTTTTTCATGAAATAATACGAATCTATAACCGATACGTTTGGATTGGTATTATATATCACTTTTGGAAAATGTCAGGTAAAAAGACGTTAATAATGTGGTCTGATTTTCCTTGTTTTTATGCATCAACCTTTTTTTTTACTAGAGAGTTCCATATTTCACCATTCCTAATGAAGTTTGCTATATTGTATTTCGACAAAAAACAAATTTAGAAGACGAAATGCTTTTAGCCTTTATAAAATCAATGCTTTTTAGTTGGTTGATTTACAGCAATTTAAATTCTAAAAAGCTAAAAAAAAGACCCTTAGAAAAATGCAAATGCTACCAATTAAAAAATGGTAAAATTTGGGCAAGTCAATATTTCGTTTCATTTTGCAATCGAATCGGAAATTATCCATTCAAAAAATAGCAATTAGAATGCTAAAAAGCATAACACTTATTATTACAGTCATTCTTATTACTGTCGTGGTCATTCCATTTTGACAACAGGTGAGCCTATGCTTTTTTTAGATAAAACGAATTATCAAAAAGCCCTGCTCACCAAATGAGCAGGGCTTTTTTAGTAAAAGTCCCAACGGCTTGCCTGCTGCAAGCTTGTCTGCTACAAGCAGGCAGGGACGACAGCACTAACATAGGGCAAGCCCTATGAGAACAACAAACATGGAACTCAATAAATACAGCAAACGCGTCACCCAAGATCCTTCGCAACCAGCGGCACAAGCCATGCTACATGCTATCGGACTGAGTCGCGAGGATATGAAGAAGCCGCTTATCGGTATCGGAAGCACAGGCTACGAGGGAAACCCTTGTAATATGCACCTCAACGAGCTGGCAGTACATGTGAAAGCAGGCGTAAATGCAACCGAAGCCATAGGATTAATTTTCAATACGATAGGCGTGAGTGATGGCATTTCGATGGGAACACCAGGGATGCGATTTTCGCTACCGTCGCGTGATATTATCGCCGATTCGATGGAGACCGTAGTAGGCGGCATGAGTTACGATGGTTTGGTGACCGTAGTAGGTTGTGATAAAAATATGCCCGGCGCACTCATGGCAATGATTCGCTTGAATCGCCCTTCGGTATTGGTGTATGGCGGCACGATTGCAGCAGGACACTATAATGGCAAAAAACTAGATGTCGTTTCTGCTTTTGAGGCTTGGGGAGAGAAGGTAGCTGGCACTATGGATGAAGAAGAGTTTCAAGGCGTAATAGAACACGCTTGCCCAGGTGCAGGTGCCTGTGGTGGTATGTACACCGCCAATACGATGGCTTCCGCGATAGAAGCTTTGGGTATGAGTTTGCCCTATAATTCGTCCAATCCTGCGCTTGGAGCAGACAAGCAAGCAGAAGCAAAAGCCGCAGGACAAGCCGTAGCACGCCTCCTAAAAAGTGACTTGAAGCCTTTAGATATTATCAATAAAAAATCGCTAGAAAATGCCATTACACTAATCACCGTGCTTGGTGGTTCTACGAATGCGGTTTTGCACTTTTTAGCCATAGCAGATGCGGCAGAAGTAGATTTTGGTTTAGATGATTTTCAACGTATCAGTGATAAAACACCTTTCCTAGCCGACTTGAAGCCGAGCGGAAAGTATGTGATGGAGGATTTGCATCGCGTAGGTGGTACGCCTGCCGTCATGAAATACCTCCTAGAAGCAGGTTACCTGCATGGCGATTGCATGACAGTGACAGGCAAAACGATTGCTCAAAACTTAGAAGATGCACCAAGTCTAAAAACTGGGCAAGACATCCTCCATAGCTTAGACAATCCAATCAAGGAAACGGGACATATTCGCATCCTTTATGGCAATCTAGCAGAGCAAGGTTCGGTAGCTAAAATTACAGGTAAAGAAGGACTACGCTTCACAGGCAAAGCCAAGGTTTTTGATAGTGAATTTGAGGCAAATGATGGGATTGCAGCAGGCGAAGTAGCAAAAGGCGATGTAGTGGTTATTCGCTACGAAGGCCCGAAAGGCGGGCCAGGAATGCCAGAGATGCTGAAACCTACTTCTGCAATTATGGGCGCAGGTTTGGGTAAGTCAGTTGCTTTGATTACGGATGGTCGTTTTTCAGGTGGCACACATGGCTTTGTAGTTGGACACATCACACCCGAAGCACAAGAAGGTGGCTTGATTGGCTTGCTACAAGATGGCGATATCATCACGATAGATGCGGAAGAAAACACCATTAAAGCAGACCTAAGTACGGCCGAAATAACGGCACGACGAAACGCATGGACTGCTCCCGAATTGAAAGCAAAACGGGGCGTTTTATATAAATATGCTCGCACAGTTTCTTCTGCATCAGAAGGCTGTGTGACAGACCGATTTTAATTAGATTTTAGACACAAGACATGAGGTGTGAGACAGGAGTTGTCTCACGTCTCACATCTCATAATCTCACATCTTATTATGGACACACTAATAGAAGCCGCGCAAAAAACGCAGCAGAAGACAGAGAAAAAGACGCGCATAAGTGGTTCGGAGGCAGTGGTGCGCTGCTTGCTAGAAGAAGGCGTAGACTTAATGTTCGGCTATCCAGGCGGGGCAATTATGCCTGTGTATGACGAGCTATACAAATACGAAAAAAAGCTAGAACATGTCCTCGTACGGCACGAAGAAGGCGCGACGCATGCAGCACAAGGCTATGCACGGTCTAGTGGAAAAGTGGGGGTCTGTATTGCTACATCAGGGCCAGGTGCGACGAACTTGGTAACAGGTATAGCCGATGCGATGATTGATTCTACGCCGATGGTCTGCATCACAGGGCAAGTCCCAAAGCATTTGCTTGGTACGGATGCTTTTCAGGAAACCGATATTATTAGTATCACTATTCCTGTGACCAAGTGGAGCTACCAAATTACAGAAGCAAGTGAAATCCCTTCGGTGATGGCGAAAGCCTTTTACCTAGCCCGTTCTGGCAGACCAGGGCCTGTGGTGATTGATATTACTAAAAATGCCCAGTTCGATGAACTGGATTTTGAATACGAAAAATGTAAAAAAGTCAGTAGCTATATCGCGCGTCCTGCTGTGGATATGGAGCAAGTGCAAGCAGCAGCCGACTTGATAAATAGCGCAGAGCGTCCTTATATCTTATTTGGGCAAGGCGTGATTCTGTCCGAAGCAGAAGCGGAACTAAAAGCCCTCGTAGAGAAAGGAGGCATTCCAGCCGCTTGGACGATTATGGGACTTTCTGCCATGCCGACCAATCATCCGCTAAATGTGGGAATGCTAGGGATGCACGGCAACTATGGTCCAAATCTAATGACCAATGAATGTGATGTCCTCATTGCTATCGGGATGCGCTTCGATGATCGGGTGACGGGGAATTTGAATAAATATGCCAAGCAAGCTAAAGTTATTCATTTGGAGATAGATGAATCTGAAATAGATAAAAATGTCCCTACCGAAGTAGCCGTAGTAGGCGATGCAAAAGAGAGTTTGCAAGCTTTATTACCGCTTATCAAAAAGAAAAGTCATGTAGAATGGCTGAACCGTTTTCGGGAATGTGACAAGCAGGAATACGAAAAAGTAATACAAGGCGAAACCACTCCTAGAAGCGGTGAACTCCGCATGGGCGAGGTCATTCGAGAACTCAATGAACATACCGACGGTGATGCCATAGTCGTGACCGATGTAGGACAGCACCAAATGATTGCTTGTCGCTACGCACATTTCAATAAAACACGGAGCAATATCACCTCTGGCGGATTGGGCACAATGGGCTTTTGCCTGCCTGCCGCTATCGGTGCAAAAATGGGCGCACCAGAACGTACTGTAGTTGCCGTGATAGGCGATGGCGGTTTCCAGATGACGATACAAGAACTCGGTATCATCCTACAGTCGGGTGTAGATGTAAAAATCATGATTCTGAATAACAGTTTCCTTGGTATGGTACGCCAATGGCAGCAGTTGTTTTTCGATAAACGCTATGCCTCCACGGAAATGGTGAATCCTAATTTCCTAATGATTGCACAAGCCTATGGCATTGCCAATAAGCAAGTGTCCGAACGTGCCGAGTTAGGAGCTTCTATAAAAGAAATGCTCGATTACGATGGCTCGTTTTTATTAGAAGTCATTGTAGGAAAAGAAAATAACGTATTTCCAATGATCGAATCTGGCGCAGGTGTTGGAGATATTCGATTGGAGTAAATTGGTAGAGGGTAAAGGGTAGAGCGTAGAGAGATTTTAATGTAGAATGTAAAATTAGCAATATAGAATGTAGAAGTTGTAAATACTTAATTTGCCATTGGCAAATTCCTATGTCTACATTTTAC
>CALGLY010000306.1 GCA_937959095.1 uncultured Saprospiraceae bacterium | reverse complement strand
CATAGGAATTTGAAGGCTTGGGTTATACCTACGAAATAAGAGCAAGAACAGATTCAACCCCAAAAAACATTCAGGATTGAATCTGCTTAAATCAAAACCACTTAATCGTCAAATCAATCAAGCGTTGTTTGAAATCATTGTAGGGCGGCGTTAGCATATCCAGCGCATTGGGAACGTGTTGTTTGAAGATCCCTCTTGCATTAGAAAATGATTTAAAACCTTCAAAACCATGTGCCTTTCCGATACCGCTATTATTAGAGCCTCCAAAAGGCAAGTTGGTATTGAAAAAGTGTGCCGCATTATGATTCACACAGGTGCCACCTGCGCGGGTATTAGCGATAATGTGTTTGGTATTTTTCTTACTCTTGCTATAAATATAGAGAGCCAAAGGCTTTTCCCCACCATTGATCTGCTGAATGACTTTATCCACATCCGTGTAACCAAAAATAGGTAAGACTGGCCCGAAAATCTCTTCTGTCATCAGGGTAGAATCTAGTGAAACATTGGACATCAGAGTCGGTGCGATGTAATCTTGATCGCCATCAAATTGACCGCCTGCTTCTATCGTCGCGCCTTTCTGCACGGCATCATCTACATAACCTTTCACCCGATTGAAGTGCCTGTTATTCACAATTCGAGCGTAGGAAGTATCCTCCGCAGCATCTCCCGTGTAAAATTCTTCGATGTTCCTTTTGAACGCTTCCGTGAAAGCCGCTTTTTTACTTTCATGCACAAACAAATAATCTGGCGCAATGCAGACCTGCCCATTATTCACGTATTTTCCCCAAGCTACGCGCTTTGCAGCCAATTCTATATTTGCCGTTTCATCTACTATAGTTGGTGATTTTCCACCTAATTCCAGCGTCACGGAAGTCAGGTGTTCCGCAGCAGCTTTCATTACAATTTTTCCGATGCTCGGCGCACCC
The DNA here is from genome assembly GCA_937959095.1 of uncultured Saprospiraceae bacterium. Lineage (GTDB taxonomy): Bacteria > Bacteroidota > Bacteroidia > Chitinophagales > Saprospiraceae > JAAUTG01. The sequence goes on along the minus strand of CALGLY010000306.1, from coordinate 2,748 downwards.
GTAAAGAAAATATGATTGAACGGTAATTTTAGCAATTCTGTTGAGGTACTGATGCCGCCTTCTAGCACGGTTACTTCATTTTCTTCAAAAATTTCCGCGACGATTTGCTTCATCAGAGCCGAGGCATTCGGTGTCATTTCGGAGGGCTTGATGATTACCGTATTCCCTGCCGCTATCGCAGAAACCAGAGGTCCGAAGGTCAAGTTAATCGGAAAATTCCAAGGAGAAACAATCAACACGACTCCTTTAGGTTCATATTTTACGTGCGAACTAGACCCCATCATGGCGAGTGGCGTACGGACTCTATTTTTCCCCATCCAAGAACGAAGGTGGCTTTTGGCGTGCTTTATTTCGCTCGTCACAGGATAAATCTCCGTCAAATCCACCTCGCTGGGATGCTTGCGATAATCTTTAAAGAGGGCCTCTTTTATTTGCGGTCGATATTTCAAGACAGCATTATGCAATTGTTTCAATTTAGCAATTCGCTCGGAGGCAGTACTATTACCGACCTTGAATTGATTTGCTTTTTGCGCTTCAAAAACCGCTTGGATTTTCGCTGCTTGCGTTTCTATTTGAGGAGCAATTAATGTGGTACTCATGTCTTGAAATATTTAAAGCCTTGTAAAACAAAAAAATATTTAGAACGCGGAGGCGCAAAGGCGCAGAGTTTTTTTTCTATCATTTTCTCTGCGCCTCCGCGTTCTATTCAAATAATAATAGCCTATAATTTCCGTAATTCTTTCTTCAATATTTTGCCTGTCGCGCTTTGCGGTAACGCCTCTAAAAATTCTACCATTCTTGGATATTTGTAGGCAGCGATGCGTTCTTTTGTCCAAGCGATGAGCTCGCGTTCGGCTACGCTTGTGCCTTCTTTCAATACCACATAGGCTTTTATTTCTTCTCCGAATTGCTCATCTGGCACACCGATAACAGCGACCAAAGAAACTGCTTCGTGCTTCATCATTACATCTTCCACCTCACGCGGATAGATATTCAAGCCGCCTCGAATCACCATATCCTTAGTGCGATCTACGACATAGAAAAAACCATCTTCATCCATCACGCCTACATCACCCGAGTGCAGCCAACCATCCACGATGGTTTTGGCATTTGCTTCGGGTTTGTTGTAGTAGCCCTTCATCACATTATGTCCTCTATACACGATTTCGCCTTTTTCGCCTACAGGCACTTCTTTATCATTTTCGTCTACTATTTTCACTTCTACGCCCCACACCGGTGTTCCGATAGAACCTGGCTTCCGTCCTGTTTCTACCTGATTGAAGGTAACAACGGGCGAACCTTCTGACATGCCGTAGCCTTCCAGAATTTCAACCTTGAACTTCGCTTCAAAGTCCTCTAGCACCTTCACGGGTAAGGATGCACCGCCTGAAAGACACTTTTTTAGATTGCCAGAAATAGCTTCTAAATCGAACTTTTCATTCTGATAATTCAGCAGTCCCCAATACATCGTCGGTACGCCTGCGAAGAAGGTGACTTTGTGTTTTTGCATCAAACCAAGCACCGCTTCCGCATCGAAACGCGGTAATAATATATTTTTAGTGCCTTTGTATACGCCTGCATTCATCAGCACTACCATCGCAAAAATATGGAAGAGCGGCAGCACAATCAGCAAGGTATCTTCGGATGTGGGTTCGTATAGATTGGCAGAGAGAATAGAATTTAAGGTCAAATTGCTATGCGTCAATTCTGCGCCTTTCGGGCGACCTGTCGTGCCTGAGGTATAGATAATCACTGCGGTATCGTCGGGGCTTGTCGCTACGGTGTCTGCTACAGGCGACTGTCCACCCATCAGCATTCCCATTGTTTTCACGCCTTCTAGTGGCGAGGCATCGGTGGGTTTTGCTGTAATTACAAAAAAGTCTTTACACTTATCCGCTTTCTGAAAACCTGCATAGCCTTCTTCGAGCATCGGTAAGCCTTGCGCACCAAGGAAACAAAAATAAGCCTTGGCATCCGAGTCGTTCAGGTGATATTCTACTTCATCGCGTTTCAGTAGGACACTCAATGGCACCACGACCGCACCTGCTTTCAGGATACCAAAATAAATCATCGGGAAGTAGGGCAAATTCAAGCAACTCAAAGCAACTTTATCGCCAGGCTGAATACCCATTGCCTTTAGTCCATTTGCTATCTGATTGGCAGCACCATTGATTTGTGCATAATTCAGATGCGTATCCATAAAAACAAAAGCGTCTTTCGTTGGATAGCGTCTTGCACTGTCTTCTAATAAAACGGAAAGATTGAGCATAAACTCTTTTTGAAATTAATTTTGACTGGAAAGATTAAAAATCGTGTAAAAATATAAATTCTTTATTAATGCCTATCTTTAAAATAAAAATATTGTCATTTTTATTTTTTGTAAAATATTTCGCTAGAAACAATTAGAGGATTCCGAAGATATGGAAATCTAGATCATTCTGTTTTGGAAGGATTTTTTGAATTCATGCTAACGTTTTTTCCACCACCAATTATTGAGATACACTTTGATGATGGTCATTTAGAAACCCGCCTGCCTGCTTATAGCAGATAGGCGGGTTTTGTAAATGACCGTTATCCAAATAGGACGTTATTAAATCTCTATTTCTCTCTCTCAAAAAATGCTTTCACCTCCAGCCAATTATCCACGCGTACATAGCCTTCGTCATATACATTGTGCGGCGAAGTATAGAGCAGCCCTACCCCATCGAAAGTTTTGAGATTGCTGACTTTATCATCTATCATGTAATC
>CALGLY010000305.1 GCA_937959095.1 uncultured Saprospiraceae bacterium | reverse complement strand
CTTTTTTGACGGAGCATATTTTTTATCCAGACGAGGCGAAAAACGTAGCTCTAGCCTTAGTTAAAGCGAGGATTTTCAACGAAGTATGGAGAAAAAAGATGCCGTCATAAAAAGAGTAACTTAAATTTGTCCAAGTACTTAGTGAGACAAAAATAATCTAATAACTTCTTGAACACTCTTTTTCTTTGACTCTTTGTTGCAAAAATCATCACTATACACGGCATAACTCCAATTTTTGCGCCTCGATTCAGACAAAAATAGAATCCAATTAGTTGTCGTCTTATTTTTGTCTCACTACTTATAGCATAGAGAATACTTCATTATTAGTGTTCCATTGTCAATTCAAGAAGCAGTCGATTTGCAATAAAGCGATGCCCTTCCACACTCGGATGCCAATCGTTTTCAGAGAGTTTCCAGATAGTATTGGGATATTCCTCTAGGTGTTTTTGCCATGCTTTTTTTAGGTTTAAAAAATCAAAATTAAGTGAAGCACAAACCTGCGGAACGATAGGAGGCAACTCAATAAATGGACTATGCGACAGCACCAATACTTGAAAACCGTATTGTTGCTGCAAGGCTGCTAAACGTTGCAAGGCTTTTTGAAAACCTGCTTCGCCCACCATATCACGATAAGCTTCTGGAATCTCTTCGGGATTGCGCTGAAATCGCCAATTTTCCTTGTCGAAAGGCGCGTCACCGAGTCGTGCATCCTTACCTTTATCATCGCCAAAGTGTTGCAGAATAAAGGATTTTTTGATACCAAAATAAGCGGGTTGTTTCCGAATAAAATCAGGTAAATCAAAATCATTGCCTACAAAATTGAGTAAGACAAGATCTACTTCCGATAAATCGAATCGTTCTTCTAATACGGCTATTTCCATACTTGTATTATAGCCTGGTACGCCTGTGTTGATGCATTCGTACTTTATCGAATCTTGCTGATTAAGGCGCGTTTCTACTTGTGCCAAATAACAATCCGACTCCTCTACGCCCCAGCCGAATAACACCGAATCACCTAGCCCTATGATGCGTTTGCTCCCTTTTGTTTTTTGGCGCGGATATTCCTTATCTCGAAAACCTTGACTATTGGTTTGCACAGTTGCCCCCTGAAAACGATAACAAGAGGCAGGAATTAATTCATAAATAATACGTGGATGCGCAGAAAATTGAATGATTTGCCCTAGTTTCAGCTCGTTTTCAGGCTGCTGAATAGGCACGCGATTTTCTACTTCCAATACACTCAAATCCGATGGACTACTCCTATAGTGATAAAAGCGGAAGGCTGCTTCTGCTAAAATTAGACCTATAAGCGTCCCGATAGTGATACCAATAAGTTTGAAGATAAATTCTCGCATTTTATCTATTTTATTCTCCTAAAAATAGAAATTCTATTCTCTTTACCCAAAATGCTTTAGTATGAAAGAATTTGAACAAATCGTCCAAGTAGCTTATCTGGTCATTTTAGGATTGTTATTTTTACTCCTGATAGGAAGATACATCTATTATCAAAAAACAAAAAGAAGTCGTGTTCCACTTCGTGATGAACGGAGTCCTTTTCGGTATTTTCGCTATGCTACGCTCTTTGCTTTGCCTTTTTTTATAGTCGGTTTTGTGCAGTATATTTTTGTGTTGCAAAAAGGCAATTTATTTGCAATGAATTGGATGAAAATTGGACTAGTTGCACTCTTATCACTTATTACCATTACTGAGGTATTCTATAATCTTCGTCCTCGTCCGAAAACTAGTGGACGCATCCTAAATGCACTTTTGTTATTGATAACTTTAGGTTTAGGTGGGCTGTTTCATGCTACCTTTTATAGTGCCAATCAATATCCCAGCAAAGCAGAAAGTGTGTCGATTGCCTTGCCTTTCAAAGGGACTTGGATCGCATCGGGAGCAGGTGCTACAGGCGCAACAAACCACCATGATCGGATAGCCAGTCAAAAGTATGCCATAGATATTTCGCGCCTTGGTGAAGACAACAAACTCTTCACAGGCGAAGGGGTGAAAAACGAAGAAAGCTACACTTTTGGTTCGAAGATATACGCGCCAGTACAAGGTGAAGTCGTGCATCTAGTAGATACGTTGCCCGATGTGAAAGTGCGAGAGCGTGATAAATTGGCTGGGAATCATATCATCATTCGTTTTCAGGATAGTCTTTATGTGGCATTAGCGCATTTAAAAGAAGGCACAATCAAAGTCAGAAAAGGCACGCAAGTACAAGTAGGGCAGGAATTGGGAGAAGTAGGACTTTCTGGAAATACGGACTTTTCGCATCTGCATATCCACATCCAAGATACGCCCACTTATAATATTGAAACAACACGAACTTATCCCATCCGATTTAAAAACTTCGAGCACAAGCGTTATTTTTCTTGGAGTAGCCAAGAGGATGGTTATTTGTTGAGTAATGATAGGATTCGGAATCTATGATTTTTAATTAAAAACAAAAAGTTTTATCAATTAAAATTATTTGTTTAATTTTGCATAGTTCAATCACTCGTAAAATATAAAATCGTATGACTATTAGTGCATTATTGATTCCAGAATTAGAAATGGAAATTGCTTTGACAGAGAAGTTTATCAAACGTATCCCTGATGATAAACTGGACTGGAAAGCCCATGAAAAATCCATGAGTATTTTGGAACTTATCAACCATCTATCAGAAATACCAAGCTGGCTGACTAGTACCATGACTACGGATGAATTGAGTATGGATAACTATGTTCCTTCTTCGGCTAAAACGAAGGAAGAAGTACTTGCTACCTTGAAGAAAAACGGCGAAGAAGCCTTAGCCAGTCTAAAGGATGTGCCGAATGAAGCCTACTCGAAACCTTGGAAAATGATGCATGGCGAAACAGTCGTGATGGAGATGCCAAAATATACCACTTTGCGCTCGATGGTGTTGAATCAATTCCCACACCACCGCGCACAATTAGGTGTTTATTTACGCTTACTTGGCGAATCGGTGCCAGCTACCTATGGACGTTCTGCGGATGAAGAATAACCTTCTTAATTGAAAATAGATAATGGAGAATTGAAAATTGTTTGGGGTTTTCAATTCTTCGTTTTTTATTAGATTTCTTTCTTGTAAAATTAGCTTTCCCACCAATGAATTGATGTGCTGAAAACATCCACAAAACTTACTCATCCAATTCTTTAAATAGCTCATTCATCTTAACAGTCATTGTTCCTTCATCTATATTATCCCAAGCTTCTTCCAGCCAAAAATGGAGACCTAAGGAATCATAAACCAAGGTTTTTTGAAATTTTGAATTGCCAAATTTTAGGTCACCATCGATTATGATATTATTTCCATCAACTTTATATCGTCCATAATGCAAGTCACTTGATAGCCAATTATTGTTAATCGCCTTGTATGTTCCATTCTTTCTAAGGAATAATTCAATACTGGCTTCCCAAGAAAATTCAGCAATAAATACATTCTCACTCCTATTTTTTACATAATCATAACTTAGAGCTATGAAGTATGTCAGAAACATCAATACCAACCAAATTACTACTCCTTTAAAATAGGCTGAAATCTTATGACTGCTATAATCTACAGGCATTAGAAATCCAAATAGTGATGATACAAGGAATATGTGGGGTAGAAAGAGTAATTCTATACCAAAACCACCAAGGCTAATATATTGATAAAAGAGCGCACCACCACTAAACGTATAGAATAGGCAGGAGGTTATTGTCAATATCTTCTGAATAGGATCAATTATCAATTCTCAATTTTTAATCCTCCATTATTTCTCAATCGCGCCTGCGCCCAATTCCAAGATCGCCAATCCATTTTGTGTAATTTACTATCGAGGCGTTCTCGCTTTCGTTTGATACTAATTTCAGCACTTGCATCATATTCTGAAAGTTTATCACTGTATTTTTCTAGTATCCCTACATTGGCAGGAGATAAATTATGGACTAAATAGCTGACTCCAATTCCATGCACCGTATTAGCATGAATATTATACTTGGTAATGAGGGTATCCCAATTAAAAACGGTCATAGCAAGCAAGGCAAAGTAGACTGCCCAACTGTTTTTGAAGAGCAAATAGTAAGCCGTTTTGCGCGTATTTATTTTCATGAAAAACGTCCAAAGCCCATAGAAAACTAAGCCTATGAACACAAAAACGCCAATCCGTTTATACGTCAATCCGTAGTGATGGACATAGTGAAAATTGCGGATACCTACCGAAAGTGCGAGTACGGCATTCTGGATAATCCAAGCATAAGATAGTTGTTTCAGGAAGGTATTATTGGGGAAGAAATTCAGATTTTTCCTGAAAAAATAGAGTAGTACACCCATTGCCATCAGGATAGCGAGTATCAGCATGCTAGTACCTGTATGTACGAATTGCTTGAGTTCGGGTGCGCTAAAGTTGCCATAGTCGAGCCAAACGAAGCGCATATCAATTGCATTGACCAGAAATAGCAAGGCATTGAGCAGCACCAAACTCACCAAGCCCATGCGGTATTCCGATTTGAGGGCTAGAGTAGAGTGGAAGGGATTGCGAAGCCCATCGCGCTTTCTCGACATGGGGAAATGCAATTGTGCTTCTTTGGCATAAAATTTATCTTGAAATTTCGAGGACCACAGTACTGCCCAAATAAGCCCCAAACCAAATAAGAAAAAGAAGAAGCGTCCCAAATCCCAATCGAAGAGGCGAACGATAAAGGCATCGAGCCAATCTGAAAAGATGGCCGAAAATTCTGCAAATTTAGGGCTTGCACTCGCATA
>CALGLY010000304.1 GCA_937959095.1 uncultured Saprospiraceae bacterium | reverse complement strand
ATAACCTACTTCACGCCCTTCATTCAGCTTTTCATTTACAGCACGTACTGACGTTGGGCCGCCTTGCCAAAGGATTTGTAATATTTCTAGTTCCGCGTCCGTTGGTTTGTTTGTTTGCTTCTTCATTACTTGAATAATTTTATTTCTCCTTTATACGACAACTTTCGTACAAATATATACGATTCATTTCGTAGATGCAACAGATAGTACGAAAAAAGTCGTAGTTTATTGTTTTTTAACAAAAAAGACAGAAAAGATTGGCTGTAGGTTGCATCCTGTACTTATACTAAGTTTTTTGTTTTTTTTATAGTAGCAATATTGTGAGAACGTTAGCAATTGTGTAGCTTTAAGGCCACAGAAAATAAATAAAAAGCATCAAAAACATAAGTAGTAATTTCGGGACTTCGCTATCTTACATAGTTTATTAATTGCGAAGCTCTTTAAGACATAATTAAAAATATAAGATGACAATTGGGCACTCGTTTTTACAGGAATTGCTATTAGAATCTAAAGTGACAAGAAGGTATTTAGAAGCTGTTCCTTTTGAGAAAAAAGGATTCAAAATAGCAGAGAAATCAGAAAGCTTAGGTCGTTTAGCTATTCACATTGCAGAGATTACTGCTTGGTGGAAAGCGTGTCTTGAGGCGGATAAGCTAGATTTTATAAATTTTGAACCAAAAGATATTCAATCGACAGAAGGATTATTGTCCTATTTCGATGAATTATTAGAAGAAGCGAAAGAAACCCTATTGAAAGTAAAGGATGAAGAGTTTGATAAAGAATGGTCTATGACATATGGTGAGGAAGTTTTATTCACCTTGCCTAAAAAACAAGTAGCAAGACTATTCTGCATGAACCATTTAGTACATCATCGCGCTCAGTTGGGGGTTTATTTAAGAATGTTAGATATTCCTGTACCCGCTTCCTACGGGCCATCAGCCGATGATGAAGCTGTTGTTTTAATAAATAAATTTGCTCTATAGAGTTATTTGATAAATATCCCTTTAAAACCAAATAACCATATGCAATTTCAGAGACCATTATTGTAAAGACCATTTTAAATAAAAAATAATGATAGAAGGAGTATTAAATAGTTTTATAAAAACCAACATGCAGCCCATTTCTGGAATGGATGCAGCCTTCTTGCATGCAGAAACGCCTACGAGCCCCATGCACATTGGAGGTATTGCGATAGTAGAAGGCTCTTTGAAATTTGATGCTTTCCGCGAAATGATTCGGAAGCGACTGCACCAAATGCCACGTCTTCGTAAAAAGCTCGTTTTTGTTCCTTTCAGTATTGACTATCCGTATTGGGTAGATGATCCAGATTTTGATTTAGATTTGCATTTGCGTCGCGTTGCCTTACCAGCTCCTGGTGGTTGGGCTGAGCTACGCGAAATGGCAGCTCAAACCTATAGCGAACACCTCGATCGTTCTCGTCCGCTTTGGGAATTTACCTTTGTAGAAGGCTTAGATGGTATTCCACAATTACCTAAAGGTTCAGTAGCCGTTATTTCCAAAATTCATCATGTTGCCATTGATGGCATGGGTGGTGTAGGACTCATGAGCATCATGTTTGAGACGACTGAAAAGCCAAGAGAACTCCCTGAGCCACCGCCCTATAATCCACCACCATTACCGAATGAGTTATCTATGGTGCTAAATAGTACCGCTACTTTCGCAAAAGACCCTTTCAAGCTTCCACGCTTGCTCGGAAATATCGTAAGTTCAGGTATTCGGACGACTATGTTGTCCAGCCAATCACAATTCAAGAAACTTCCGACTACGCCTTTCAATGCGCCACGTACTTCCCTAAATGGTACACTAGCCGCCCGACGAAAATGGAATCTTGTCATCCTAGAATTGGATAGAGTGAAAGCCTTGAAGTCGAAAATGGGAACGACCTTCAATGATGTGATTCTTGCGATTTGTTCAGGTGCATTGCGAAAGTATTTAAAAGAAAAGAAACAACTTCCCGATAAATCATTGGTGGCAGGTATTCCAGTTTCTATCCGCACGAAGGAAGACTCGGGAGCTATTGGCAATCGCATTTCTAATATGGTCGTACAGCTGGAAACACAGCTTGCTGACCCCGTGGAACGCCTAGAAGCGATCCACGAAAACACGGTACGTAGCAAGACCTACCATAAAGCACTAGGAGCGAAAACGATGTCGGATATGGCAGAAGCCGTGCCTTTTGGTTTAGCGAATCAAGCCTATCGCATCTATTCGCGCTACAAATTATCACAATTGCATAAGCCTATTTACAATGTGATGATTACAAATGTGCCAGGGCCGCCAATACCTTTATATATGCAAGGACATAAAATGGTAGCGATGTCTGGCATGGCTCCTATTATAGATGGTATGGGACTTATCATTACCGTTTTTAGTTATAATGGCAGTGTTACCATTAGCAGTACTTCCGATGCGAAAACGATGCCTGATATTGATACCTTCTCTCGATACATTCTAGAATCTGCGAATGAGCTAGAAGAAGCGGTATTGAATTACGAAAAAGAAAAAGCACCAAAGAAGCCGAAGAAAGAGCCTGTAGCCGAGTCGGATATTTTATTTGCTAAAATGAAGAGTCATCTAAAAGAGCATGCCGAACACATCAAGCCAGGTAAAGGAA
>CALGLY010000303.1 GCA_937959095.1 uncultured Saprospiraceae bacterium | reverse complement strand
TATCGCTTCATAGATCCAGAAGGAACAGTGTTGTATGTAGGGAAGGCAAAGAGTTTGAAAAATCGCTTGTCGAATTATTTCGGAAGTCAGACCGATAAACGAAAAAAAGTACGCAGCCTTGTTCGCAATGCCGACCATATCGAATATACGATAGTAGAGACGGAAGAAGACGCCCTATTACTTGAGAATACGTTGATTAAGCAGTTCATGCCACGCTATAATGTGATGCTGCGCGATGATAAATCCTATAGTTACATCTGTATTAAGAAAGAGCGTTTTCCGAGGGTTTTTATCACACGACGCGTTATGAAAGATGGCTCTACCTACTTTGGTCCGTACACCTCTAAGCGGCGATTGCAACAGATTTTAGATTTGATTAAAAATTTATTTCCACTACGAAATTGCATCCATAATCTATCGGAAACGAATATTAAGGCGGGTAAATTTAAAGTCTGCTTAGAGTATCATATCAAAAATTGCAAAGGCGCGTGCGAAGGCTTGGAGACGCAGGAACAATACGATGAAAAAATAGGTCAAATCCGAAATATACTAAAAGGAAGATACGGCTCCGTGACGCGCCACTTTAAGGAAAAAATGCGCCAACATGCTGAAGCAATGGAATTTGAAGCAGCACAGAATCTGAAAGAAAAATTATCCGCTTTCGAAGGCTACCAAAGCAAATCGCAAGTGGTGGCTATGTCTGTAGAAGAAGTAGATGTGTTCACGATTGCAAGCGATGAGAAGAATGCCTACATCAATTATCTGCAAGTAGTGGAAGGGGCAATCATAAATGCCTACACGCAAGAAGTAGTGAAAAACCTGGATGATGATGAACGCGAATTATTAGAGTTTGTCATTCCGCAAGTGCGCGAAAAATTTAGTAGTTCTGCTGCCGAAATCATAGTTCCCTTTGAAGTCAATCTTCCAACTATAGAAGCTACCGTTTTCATTCCGCAGCGAGGTGACAAGGCGAAGTTGATAAAACTTTCGGATAAAAATGTACAATATTTCTTGCGTCAGAAGCAGAAGCAAGAAATTAATAAAATAAAAAAACAAACGTCTACCGAGCGGATTCTTCGTACGATGAAGGAAGATTTGCAGATGTCCGAATTGCCCTTGCATATCGAGTGCTTTGATAATTCCAATTTACAAGGTTCTTACCCCGTTTCAAGCTGTGTAGTATTCAAAAATGCCAAACCTTCCAATAAAGATTATCGACATTATAATATCAAAACAGTAGACGGTCCAAATGATTTTGCTTCGATGGAAGAAGTGGTGTATCGTCGCTACAAACGCCTATTGAACGAGGAGCGTTCTTTACCACAACTCATTATTATTGACGGTGGCAAAGGACAATTAAGTGCAGCCTTGAAAAGTCTAAAAATGTTAGGTATAGAAGAAAAAATAACGATGATAGGTATCGCTAAACGGTTAGAAGAAATCTTCTTTGCGGATGATCCTATTCCATTATATATCAATAAAAAATCCGAATCCCTCAAAGTTATTCAACATGCCCGCAACGAAGCGCACCGTTTTGCAATTACATTCCACCGAGACCAACGCTCGCGCGATTTCTTAGGTACACAATTGACCAACATTCCTGGTGTAGGCGAAAAGTCGGCAGAGAAGCTCTTGCAACATTTTGGGTCGGTGAAAAAAATACGGGCAGCATCGGAAGAAAGCATCGCGAGTGTAGGAGGGAAGGCACTCGCCAAAAAAATAGTAAAATGGTTTGAGGAGGAGGAGGGATAATGGTTTAATGCGATAATATGACACAATACAAGAATGTTGTAATATTAGAAGCTACTTAAACTCAAATAGCTTCTTAGAACGGATAAATTTTGGTGCGCTTTTTCTAGCAATCATTCTAAATAGTTTAAAGTGCCAAAGTAGAATTACGGTGTGGAAAAAATGTTTAAATCGAATTTTATAATATTATTAAAATTGTAATTTGTTGATTTTCAGATAATTACTAAGCTACCACTTACTCAAAATATACGTGCATATCCTGCCTAATCCCCTCCATTACATATATATACATATCTTAATATTTTGATAATAGCCTCAAAGCCTGTATCTTAGTAGAGTAAAAGGAAGAAAATTCCTACCAATTACTTAAACACTAAAAGAACATCTCATGATTTTTATGACTGTATTACTAGTAATCGCGACCGTTTTTTGGAGCGATATTTCTAGTGCCCTTCAAACTCCGTAAGGAAAAGATTTCCCAAAGTTGTCATTCTATTAACACCGTTTTCTCTGATCGTTTTTTTATAATTCCACAAACAAATTAGCGTATTCACATAACACACTCTCCTATATTGTTTAGGCATTTTATACTACATTCGTTGGTATAAAAAAGTAATTTTCTATGGCAGTATTGATCGAGTGTGTACCAAATTTTAGCGAAGGACGTGACCCCTTGGTCATCCGAAAAATTGCGGAAGCTATACAAACTGTACCAAATGTATTTCTATTGCATATAGACAAAGGGGAAGCGGCAAATCGTACCGTCTTCACCTTTGTGGGTATACCCGATGCGGTGGTAGAAGCGGCTTTTCAAGCTATTCGAGTGGCAAGCAGGCATATAGATATGCGCCAACAGCAGGGCGAACATCCGCGCATTGGGGCTACCGATGTGTGTCCGCTTATTCCTATTTCTGGCATCACGCTGGAAGAGATCATTCCTTATGCCCATCAACTCGCCCAGCGCGTCAGCGAGTTGCTAGCCATACCTGTGTATATGTATGAAGCGGCTGCAACAATATCAGCTCGACGCAATTTAGCTACTATCCGAAAAGGAGAATATGAAGGACTCGCTCAAAAAATGCAGTTACCCAATTGGAAACCCGACTACGGAAGTACCTTCAATCCGCGAACAGGTGCGACGGTCATAGGCGCGCGAAATTTCCTAATAGCTTATAATATCAACTTAGATACAAAGGATGCCGAAGTAGCGAAGCAAATTGCTGCGGAAGTGCGAGAAAGTGGTAAAAAAGTACAAGAAGCTGGAGTCTGGAAGCGAGTAGCAGGAAGTTGCAAAGCTTTGAAAGCGATAGGTTGGTATATCGAAGAATACGAACAAGCTCAAGTCTCTATGAATATTATCAATTTCCATATTACAGGTATGCATACTGCTTTTGAGGCTTGCAAAGCAGCTGCGACAAAATACAAACTAACTGTAACTGGCTCGGAATTGATTGGTTTGGTGCCTTTGCAAGCTTTATTGGAGGCAGGAGCATTTTATGCACCAAATAGCAATAAGGAAGAAACGGAACTATTAGAAGCCGCTATAAAAGGGCTAGGACTTTCTGATTTGAGTCCTTTTTTGCCAGAAGAACGGGTAGTCGAGTATTGCCTTGCTAAGTAACAATAAAAGACTCCTTCTTGATTCATTGAATAAACCTACCCATTAACAGGTATTTTCATAGATTTTAGCCCCTTGTAGAACAGGGAACGGATGAAAAACAGGTAGAAACGGCGATAATCAAGCAAAATTAAAATATTGATATTTAAAATTATAAGAGTTTGATTATTAATGAATTATAAATATTTTTCATTTATTTCATTTACTTTTAAGGTGTTTTTTAAACTATGTTTTCATGCAAAATGAAACTAGATTTAACTAATATTTATTCTAACTGAAACGGCCCGTTTATCCCAATTATCCTACCTCTAGCTAAGCTTTTTCTACTCTAGAAAAAAAGTGCTAAGCATTAC
>CALGLY010000302.1 GCA_937959095.1 uncultured Saprospiraceae bacterium | reverse complement strand
CCATTTGCCTATTTCAGGCATTTTATCCAATATTGTGGCTGTGAGTGTTTTTACATTCATAGGTAAAAGTCTTGTTTTTGTTTAGCGACTACTAAACTACGACTTTTACCTTTTTTTTCCTAAAACCTCCACGAACCATTGTTTGTAGGGTTTCAAATTTTTCTATTAAGGGAGCAGGCAAGAAATAATTTTCTGCTTCCCGTTGTGCCTTTTGGCTAGTCGTAATAGCAAAATTATTTAAATGAATTTGTCGTACTGAAGTACTAGGTTTTAAACCTAAGGCAGAGACCAATAAAATGAACGCAGAGACGCGGAGGCGCAGAGTTTTTGTAATTATTCTCTGCGTCTCCGCGCCTCTGCATTCAATTAAAAAGAACAAATCCTAAAACCCAGCCCGAACCCCCACAATCAAATTAAATCCTGCACCACTCACGCCTGATGAAAAGGGACGATAATGCACATCAAAAAGGTTCTCGACGGCAAGATTTAAACGCATACGCTCATTGAGTTGGTAGCTGCTGTAGAGGTTGAGTGTTGTCCAGCTAGGCGTACCGATGCAGTAAGTGCCATCGGCACAAAGTTCGCTCAATTCTAAGTTGTCCGAAGTGCCATCGCGGAGGAATTCCGATTCGTCTATGGCACGTATTGCGTAGTCCTCAAGGGCTTTTGTCCCATTGTAGCGTAGCGCAGCTTCTAGGTTTAATTTATCTTTAGTATAAACCAAACTTACATTCCCATAAACGGGAGGAATATGTCCAAGCGGCACGATTAAATCTGCGATTTCAGTGGTAAAGAATTGGCGACCATAGGTGTAATTTAGCCCTGCTTTTATCGTCCAATATTTCTGAATATCTGCCCGAATATTGCCCGAAAAGCCATACACATAAGTCGTTTCTGCATTGATATTGGCTTGGGTACGTAACGGTTCATCATCGAGAATAAGGGTAAACGTACCATCAGGCAAGGCAAAATCGGTACGTACAATCGCATCAAAAAGGCGCGTATAGAAAGCGGTCGCGCTTACTTGTATCCGTGCGTTATTGTAGGTAGTTAATTTCCCAAGTGTAAGTTCGCCATTCATAGAACGCTCTGCACTTAAGTTCGTATTTGGGATTGTGACAAAGCCACCGTTTGCTCTAATTTTTGAAAAATCATCCAAATTTGCTGCCCGAAAAGCCGTAGAAACCGAAGTCCGTACTTGCCAGCCCGCAGGCGTATTTGCACTCAAGCCAATGCCCCAAGTGAGGTTGCCATCTTTGTTTTGCACGCCATCTGTGAAGTAACTCGGTTGCCATTGTATTGGGTCACTTGCACTGAAAAGGGAATAGGTATCAATGAAACTATAGCGCAAACCTGCTTGTACATTCAGCACCGAATCGCGGCTTTTCCAACCATAGCTTGTGTATGCTGCAAGCGTGGTCATCGTGCTGCCACCGCTAGGGTAGCGCGTAGGTTCGCTACGTGCAATATCGCCTGTGAAGACATTTTCTATCCCTGCTTCTGACTGCACATCATTGTAATTTGCCTCCACGCCATAGGAGAGTACTTGCCGACCATCGGGTGTGATATTTTTATCTAAATCTGCCGTGAAGGAAAAGACCGATACCTCTTCTAGGTTGAAGGTTCGCCCTATTCGCCCAAGTCGTCGCTTATATCTGTCTTCGCCTACTTTCTGATAGGCAGCTATAAAACTCGCCCGATCGTAGAGGCTCGTCGATGCTGAAAATCGAGTTTGCAGAGAGCCTAAGATTCGTTCTTGTGGGCCATAGTACCATTCTGCAAATCGTAGGTCAGTAGGGTCGCTAGAGCCAAGTTCTGCAAGTTGGTCGTATCGTGGGACATCGGTAGAGTTGGAGTATTGAAAATTGGCGAGTAAATTCCATTTATCATTCGGCTGAAAGCGGTATTTATGCAAAATATCTACCTGCCTATAGCCTGTACCTATTTGTACATTTGGGTCTTCATTTTCAAGTATCGTATCGAAGTTTTCTTCTTTACTAAAATCCGAAGCGACATAATAAGGACGCAGTCCGAAGGTGCTATCTTCATCCTTACGCCTTGTGCCAGCTCTCAAATCTCCAAAGTCCGAGACGCTGATACTCGTGAGCGAAGCCCATTTTTTGCGACCAAAATTATAATCCAGATTGATGCTGCGTTCTCCATTCGCACTTGCGTAGCGTCCACCTACATTGAACTCACGCACAGCTTCATCGCTATAGGAGAGCTTCGGCATACGTGTCCGAAAATGCACTACGCCACCGAGGGCATCGCTACCATACGTCAAAGAACCTGGGCCATATACGACCTCCAAACGCTCTAGTATACTCGGACTCACCGTAACGGCATTTTGCAAGTGTCCACTTCTGTAAATGGCATTATTCATCCGCACACCATCCACAACAAGCAGCACTCGATTGGCTTCAAAACCACGAATAATCGGGCTACCACCACCCATCTGACTTTTTTGTACGAATACATTTGCGTGGTCGCGGAGGGCATCGGCAGAGGTTTGGGAATTGGTACGAGCAATGGCTTTATGCCCTACGGTTTCTATTTGGTATGGTATTTCTGTGGCTTTATCATCCCGTCGTCCTATCACTACAACCTCTTCTAAGTCGCTTGTACTTGTTTTCAGGCGGACTAGTTTTTTTGTTTTAATCTGCTGAAATGTCAAGCGAGCAGTTTCGTAGCCTACATATTGAAAATTGAGAATAGTAGTTGCTTCTAGTTCTTTGATTTGCACATTTCCATCTACATCTGACACGCTAGAAAAGGCATAATCATCCGTGAATACGGCTACGCCAATGAGAGGATTATTCTGTTCATCTATAATGCGAAGATCAATTGTAGTTGCAAAAACGGTAGAAGTACTCCAAAGAAAAAGTAGTAACAACAGGTGTTTCATATATAGATTTTTTTGAACTGCAAAAGTACAATTTTTCAAAAGAGGAGACTTCTTCTAGGACTAATATGGCATTAATGTGAAGTTAAAGTTTGCTGCCTAGCATTGGGCAGTAACAAAATTTAGAAGGTTATATTTTTGAGATTCTTTAACAAAGAAATATCTCTTCCTACTTAACGTAAGTTATTGAATTGCATTCTTCAATCCTCTATTTGTAAAATCTACAGAAAGAACAATATTTCACAAGAAGGTTTATTACAGGAATAATCTTGGGTGCTTATGCTACTTAAAGCCGAGTACTTTTGAAAAAGCTAAACAATTAAGTATATTTATCCCCCCAATATGATTT
>CALGLY010000301.1 GCA_937959095.1 uncultured Saprospiraceae bacterium | reverse complement strand
AGATTCAATCAAGGTTAGCTAGACATATTAATCGTCAAGGTATTCTCTTTTTAGATGAAAGAAACTAGTACTTTTTGTATTTCTAATTATTATATAAATCTTCAATACTAATCCTTCATCCACATTGTGTTGGGTGCAAAGACGTACGTTCATGCCTATACCTCTTCCAAACAACTATGAATAGTAAGAAAAAAACTCCCTCACATCTCTTCAAAAAGGCTAAATCTAATTTGAGTTCAAAAAAGAATATTTTTTCAAAAAAAAATAAAAACCAAATAAAGAGCTATCTATCAATTAGTTAAATCAAAAATTAGTACTAACCAAAGACACAGAACCTGTTTTAATATAGTTCTATGTATTGCATAGTATTATATTTTTATATAGCTTTGTGTTGTCATTAAGAGATAAAGCGAAGTAAATTAGGTGTATTTGATATGTTGATTAATCAAGATGAAATCATTCTTCATTATCAATTTTAAATTATCAATTCACTAAACGATTTACTTCTCAAACCGACAAGACCTATGAAGTTAGAAAATACAAAAGCGCAAATGCGAAAGGGGGTGCTGGAGTTGTGCGTTCTTTCGATTATCGCGGAGCAAGAGGCGTATCCTTCTGATATCATCAAGCGGCTAAAAGAATCCGAATTGATAGTAGTGGAAGGCACGCTTTATCCCTTGCTGACGCGACTAAAAAATGCGGGACTACTAAAATACCGCTTGAAGGAATCATCGAAAGGACCTGCTAGAAAATATTATACGCTGACCGAACAGGGTAATGAATTTATGCACGGATTGCTCGATAGTTGGAACCGACTTGTAAACGCAGTTAATCAGACAACACAAAACGTTATCACCAATGAATAAGATTGTAAATATCAACGTAGGGGGATACCCTTTCCAAATAGATAGTGATGCATATGAGTATCTGAGTGGCTACCTCGGCAGCATCCACCAACACTTTGAAGCCTCGGAAGGCTACGACGAAATCACCGGAGATATAGAAACTCGATTGGCTGAGTTGTTTCAAGATCAACTCGGAAATCGCCCGATTGTTACACAAGCCGATGTCAAAGCAGCAGTTGGCATCATGGGAATGCCCGAAGAATTTGGGGCTGAACCAATAGAAGAATTCCAGGCACATAGCCGCACAAAAAAAGGCATCAAAACAGGGAAGCGACTGTTCCGTAATTCGGAAGATAAGGTACTTGGCGGCGTGTGTTCTGGACTTTCTGCTTATTTCGGCATCAAAGATCCACTATGGGTTCGTCTTATTCTACTTATTCTTACCCTTACTTCCATTGGCTTTTTGGCGGTAGCTTATATTCTACTATGGGTCATCGTGCCAGAAGCGGTGACCGCTAGTGATCGCCTAGCGATGCGCGGCGAAACCGTGAATGTATCGAACATTGGGAAGATAATAGAAGAAGAAATAGAAGAGTTACCGAAACGCTTTTCAGAAGCAGGCGAAACGATTAGTAAAGAATTTAAATCGCAAAAAAAAAACCTTAGAGGGGCTAGCACGGGTATTCGAGGATTTATCAATAAAATTTTCTCGCTGATTGCGCAAGTGTTCCGTTCCTTGCTCCGCGCCATTGGTCACCTTTGGCGACCATTGCTGGTGATTGTGAGTTTCGCACTTGCGATTGCGCTCATCGTTACTTGGGCAGCCGGCGCGATTAGCTTCGTGATGAGTATGCCACTAGCGGGCTACATTCTCCCGAATGCACCCTGGATGGCAGGGCTAGGCTACACCAATCTGTTTTTGATCATTGGTATTCCACTCTTGGCTTTGTTTTTCCTTGCCATGCGTGGCTGGACAAAGCTGCGCCTCAACAACTATTGGCGAGCAGGACTAGGTGCATTTTGGGTAGTGAATGTCATAAGTCTACTAGGTATAGGTATGTTCACGGCGCGCCAATTCAATGCAGGTGTAGGAGAGGATGGCGCAGCTAGTGTCTTTTCGACGAGTTCGGATACCATTTATTTGAAATCATCACATCTCACGGGCGCAGAGGATTATCTGTTTCGCGTCTTCGGAGACAATGAACTCGTGCTTGCCGATGACCACTTGCTAGTGGAAGGCGTACGTATTGATTTATTGAGAAGTGAAAGTAGTCAATTTCAAAGCGCACAGCACTACTACTCCAGAGGGAAGAACCAAGAAGAAGCACACGACTTGATTCGAAAAGTAGATTTTTCGATTGATAAAAATGATAATGTTTGGACAATACCAACCAGCATCAAAGTACAAAAAGGCGAAAAGTACCGAGCGCAAAATGTACGCCTCACGATACGCATACCCGATGGCAAACACGTAGTCTACGATAAAGGTATCTCAGAGGCAATCAATCGCTTCGATAGAGCCGATGGCGATCGTACCTACTGGAGACATGCCGAAGATAAAGTGTGGACGATGACCGAATCGGGCTTGACTTGTACGAGCATGAAAGAACAATCGGACGAAGAGGAATACTACTACAATAATTTTACAAACTTGCAGATAGATGGCAAGATGAAAGTGACGATTGAGCAAGATTATTCTAGTAATATCCGAATAGATGCACGACGCAAATACCGCGATCGTATCGAATTCACACAGGTAGATAATACACTTTTCATCAGCTCGGATGTGGATAATCCTAGCGAACCGATTCGGCTTTCAATAAAAATGCCTGACTTGAGCTATTTGTTAGTAAAAGACACCGATGATGTGACGATGAAAGGCTTCAAGCAGGAGAAGATGAAAATCAGTCACGAAAGCGACTATGAACTTAAAGCATTCGTGAGTATTGATTCGCTCACCCTCATCCAGGCGGACGATAGTCATATCGAATTACTCGGCGAAGGCAACTACCTGAGTGCAGACTTGGATAAGAGTAAATTGAATGCAGAACGCTACAATTTACGCTATGCCAACATCAAAGGCACGGATAATAGTCGCTTTACCTTAGCAGTGAGCGATACGCTTTATCAACGCCTCGATGAGACTAGTTCTGCGCGCCTCACGCCTGAACCACGTGTGCTGGTGCAGGAGAATTTGTGAGTCAATTGATAATTGACAGTTTGAAAAACATCCCGCACCATTAAAATGGTGCGGGATGTTTATAGATATACCTATCTACTCCCCTACTTCTACACCAATCAATACATAAAAATGAGAAATATATACGCTCTTTTATTAGGAATAGCTTTCCTGATAACGCAACCTTTAATGGGACAAAGTGACAGCAATTCCTCCCTGTTTTTGGAACTACAGGCAATGGATAGTTTACTTTTTGAAGTCGGCTTTAATGGATGTCGTTTAGATGAAATAAAGGACCTCGTGCAAGAGGATATGCTTTTTTATCACGATAAAAACGGCATACAAGATAAAGCGACTTTCTTGGATAACGTAAGTAAATACATTTGCTCCAATGCCGAAATGAAACCCATTCGGAAAATAGTAGCAGAAAGCCTCGTGGTTTTCCCACTCTATAATAATGGGGTACTTTATGGTGCTATCCAGCAGGGCGAACACCTTTTTTATATCAAAGAAGGAAAGAAGGCTTTACGTCATACCAATACGGCAAAATTCACGCACACTTGGTTGCTCGAAGAGGATAAGTGGCGACTGCAACAGGTTTTGAGTTACGATCATCAAGAGCCTTAATAGTCAGTCAAGTTAATACTGTTACACTAAAAGTTACAATGAAAAATTTACTCTCTTTAGGCTGGATAATTGCCTTCCTTTTTATTGTAGGCTCTCTTATTCTAGGCTACCTGCTACCAGATTATGACTTGGTTTCCCAAACGTTAAGCGAGATAGGAGAAGATGGTTCTCCCTTTTATACCCAATGGATGCTTGTTGATGGCAGTACTGCTGTTTTAAGCGTCCTATTTGGGCTTGGTATTATCTGGTTTTCCAAAGGCTATCAACTTCCCTATCTGCCAGGGCTATTCCTTTTATGCTTTGGGTTGCTTGGATGTGGAGCTATCTTTTTTGCATCACCTCACCCTTTGCATAATGTGTTTGGCTTACTCAATATCGTAGGCTACTTTTCTCCTTTAGTCTTCTTCTTCCGATGGAAAGATCGGCTTGGAGAAGGCTTTAGAAGTACTTCTCTACTTGTCTTTATTTTAATCGTATTGGGTACATTCTTAAACTTAGCTCCACTCTTTGCTTCGATCGTCGATCTGATGCCTTATTATGGCTTAGTACAGCGTTTTGTGGTCTTTACCTTCTATTTTTATTGTGCTTATTTATCCTTTTCTATGCTTCAATATATGAAAGAGTCGGAGCAAAGTCCGCTTTTGAACATTTAAGTAGTAGGACAAAAATATTGAACTCAAGCGAAATTTAGCGCAAGTATTTTGGACGGAAGATTATCAGTTGGAGAAATTGAAAGAGATAAGAGCTCGTTAAAAAAGGCAATTCAGCAGACATTTGTCAAGTCTCTGCTGAATTATTGAGTACTGCTTGTCTAATGCATTTTTGCATAGGTAGAAGTAAGTGCTTGGACATCATTAAGTTCCTAAAACCTACTCTACTGCCTTATCAAACATCGCCTTACCACCTACCACAGGCAACGAAAGCGTAGTACCATCCAAGTCAATCGTTAATTCCGTGCCAGGGCTTGGCCAAAGCGTAAAATCTCGATCGCTAGAAAAAATCATTAAGCCGATTTGTTGTCCTTTTGGAATAACTTGATCGTCAGGTTGTAAATCGAAAGTAATTTTATAGAATTCATTGGGAGTGAGTGGCGCACTTTTAGATAAATCTGCATAATTCTGCGGATCAGCCCAACCTCTAGTGATGATGTTGTCGGTGATTTTGCTCTTGCGTCCTTTCTGCCACGGCAGCGAGACCAACCAAACCGATAGATTCGCGGCAGGCTTGCTACTTGCCAAACGTACCGTTACACTTGCTATTCCTGAAATATGAAGGTCTTCTTGCAAGGTAGGTGTGAGATACAACAAGCGATGATTCGTGATTTCTGCCTGTGCCAGCGTAGCCCCCGAAAAGGAGTAATTATCTACTAGTGTTTCGCTACCTTGATTAGTTGGTTTTTTACTTGTAAGGCTACCTGTTTCGGGCGCACCTTTTGTCAAGTGCAATTCTACAGGAGCAGCCTTTGGGTTTGGATAATCTGCATAAGCCGTAGGTTCATCGCGCTTATCGCCTTCGCGAACAATCCAAGAACGAGCATCCTTCTCTACGTCATTTTTCACATTGTGCAGGTAGCGCGTAAACCAACGATTCATCATTGTCATTGGTGGCGGCCCGCCATGCCCCGCTTGATGATAAAAAATTTGACTTGGCACTTGGTCTTTCACTGCTTCATAGATGCGATAACTATGTTCAGGCATCACATTCCAATCATTGAAACCATGCGACATCAGTAGCGCAGCTTTCATAGGTGCAAGCTGATTAAGGTAATCGCGTCCAGCCCAGAAATCGTTGTAATCACCTGTCTCTCTATCCATGCCATTCGCCATTTCTGTATCTCGAACTAAGGAATCGGCAAGCACGCGTTTCTTTTGGTCGCCGCTATAAATAAAGTCATATAAGACATCAATATCTTCTCCCAAATAGCCACCTGGATGCCGCACCAAACCATTTGAGCGATAGTAATGATAGTAAGAAGTATTGGGAGCAATAGGGATGATAGCTTTCAGTCCTTTCACGCCTGTAGTGGCAGCAGCAAGCGGGAGTGTTCCATTGTAGGAAGTTCCCGTCATGCCTACTCGCTTGGTAGACCAAGACGCTTTTACTTTTTCGTTGCCATCGGGTGTGGTGTAGCCATCTGCTTTGCCGCATAGCCACTGCACGACTGCCTTTGGTGCAAGCGATTCATTCTTGCCACCTACCGTTGCAAAACCTTGTGATAAGCCCGTGCCAGGCGAAGAAGAATGCACTACCACATAGCCGCGTGGCACCCAAGTATTGATGTGCGAATTAGAAATAATCGGTCGCTCTCCTCGACGGGTAATCGGCGGGTGAACATGGGCTGGTGGTGTCGCTCCTAGTTCATGCTTTACATCCCAAAATATACCTGGAATATTATCAGCTACACCTGCAAAATAGGGGCTTGTTATATAGACAACGGGCAATTTCAAGCCCTCGGTTTCTGTCTGTTCGGGACGTGTGACGGAAACGTGCATTCGATCTAGTTTTCCATCCAAATCGGAATCAAATTCGGTTTCTACCCAAAGGTCGTGACGTAGCCATTTATCTGCATCCGTAAAGGCTTCTACAATTTGTGCTTCACCATCTTTGAAAACGGGTTTGGCTTTTTGCCCGAAAGCAGCTAGGCTAAAAATAGTACTTAGCACGACTAGGAGTGTCGTTATTTTAGTGTAATTCTTCATATGTTCTATTTTGTAAAAATCATTTATCTCATAGGAATAAGAGGGTGTACAAATCTACAAAGCATAACTTTGAAAGAAGAAAAAATATTTTCAATGTTAATTTAATGTAAATTTTTTGTAACTTTGTAATTAACGAATTTATATAAGGAACATGAAAAAAAGAAATTCAAAATTTCGATTAAGTAATGAAGAATGAATTAAATGAACAGTTAAGTGTAGGATTTTTGTTTTGTAATGAGGCAAAAAACACAGGCATAGCCTTAGCTACGACGAGTATTTTTAACGAAATTACAAGACAAAAAGACAAGCATAACTGTTTA
>CALGLY010000300.1 GCA_937959095.1 uncultured Saprospiraceae bacterium | reverse complement strand
TTTCTAAGTTATCAAATGTACTAGGGTTCGTAAAATCTCCTTCAACTACATTAATATTGTGAGTCTTTACCAATTCTGATAGATGCTCATCCATTTGCCCTCTAAAAAAATTATCAGCAATAGTTATTTGATAATCTCTGTTCTCTGCTAAAAATTTGGTAATGTTATATCCTATAAATCCTGCACCACCTAATAGTAAAACCTTTTTCATGAACTTGATTTTATAATTAACAACTTACAACTACTACATATAAGTACTCGGTCATAAGTAATCTGACAAACTTATTTTATATCGCCTCTTCCAACTACTCTTACTATGTGTTTTTCTGATAGCTTAGTTATCTCTTCTTCAGTAAGAATACCTATTGTATCTAAGATAAATAATTTATCTTGACTAAATAGTAAATTCATAAGCTTATGTGAGTCTTTATACTCTACATGTCCTGTAGTGATTGCGACAATGTCTAATTTTTCCTTAAAAACTTGTGTAATATTCTCTTCTACTTCTATTTCTTTTTCTTCCCAGTGTCGTACGTATGGATCGTGTAAAAACACTTCCGCATTATCATCCAATAAATAATTATAGAAAGGCTCAACAGGGGAGTAGCGAGTATCTCCAACATTGCTACGATAAGAAACACCTAGTAATAAGACCTTCTTTCCTTTAAAATCGTCTACTCCGACTTCTTGCTTCATGAACTGATAGGCGTAAAGAGGCATTTTATCATTAATCTTTACCCCTTGTTCACTCTGCCCCAATCCATTTTTACTATCAAATAGAGATTGTTTTGACCAAGAAGCCAATAGAGGGTCTTTAGTTAAACAATAGCCTCCTACACCAATGCCAGGTAGCATTAAGTTTTTGTGCGTAGGTCGCATACGTATAGCACGAACTACTTCGTATAAATTCACTCCTGCTTCTTCTGCAAAACGAGACCATTCCACAGCAAAAGCAATATTCATAGCACGATATGAATTTTCAAGAACTTTTGCCATCTCTGTGGCATTAGTATTTCCTAGTTCGGTTAAAGGATATTTTTCTGTACTTATAATTGTTCTTAAAAACGTTTCAGTAGCGACGGCACTTCGTTTATCAATACCTGAAAATACTCTATAAAAATTCTGAATAGAATCAATATAATTGGGACCTGGCATTACTCTCTCATAAGAATGCCCTAGTTTGAACTTGTCGGTATTTAATCCTCTTTGCTCTAAGCATTCTTTAATAATTGGATATACTACTTTTTGGCAGGTACCTGGAGGTACTGTAGTTTCAACTAATACGAGTACATCTTCTTTGCAATTATTGCCGATAGCTTGAATTGCTTTTCTGAAAGCTGTAAGGTTTACATCATAACCATCCAAATCGCCATAAAAATTAGATTCTTTGGCTACATCTAGATTGATATCAACGATTACTACATCCGCTTGAGAATAAGCGTACGGATCATAAGTAGCATAAAGGTTATTTTTTGCTCTTGCGATCTGATAAAATTCTTCTATTTTCGGATCGGATGCTACAATTGGAAAAGTCCCTTTATTAATAGACTTAATTTTCCAATATGTATCTTCTCTTGCTAAATCTATACCAATTACAGCGTAATCTTCAGTAAGTGCATTGGCACACACTAAAGACATCACTGCTCCTACAAAGCCTAAGCCCTGTACTACTACTACAGGTTTACTTCCATTCTTTTTCAGAAAATCATCAATTGCCTTACGATCATCTAGTATCGCTGGCATTTCATAAGTTTCATTTGTTAAAGGATTAATTGAAGTAAGTATAGTTGAATTCATTCTTATTGCTCTTTAGATAGATTGTTCTATAAATTTAATGGTACTAGTTGATTGCCATCCCAATTCTTTGCGCGCCTTTGTATCATCAAATGTCAAATCAGAAGTGATTTTTTGTAGGCGCAAAGTAGAAATAGGCATAGTCTTTTTTGTAATCAGTTCTAATACATCTCCTGTTTTCGCTAAAAAATTCGCAATGTTTTTGGGTATCTCAATTTTAATATTTTTGTTGAGGCGTTTTTGTATAGCATCCTCTATTTCCTTAAAAGAAGGATGTATTCCATCTGTTAAATTATATGTCCCACTCTTGCCTTCAATATCTGCAATAAACTTTGCTATATCGGAAGCAACAACAACACTTTTTCGTGCTTGGTTATTTTTGATTCTTGGGTATCTGCCTTTCAATATGGCGGTTTTCATATTCCCTAAATTCCCTGGTGGGTTTTCACCAGCAATAAGAGGCAATCGAAGATTAAGGTAATAACAATTGTTTGCTGTTGCCCAATCTTCCACTAATTTTTCTGCTTTTAACTTACTTATGCCATAAGGTGTATTAGCCGCTAATTTATCTGACTCTCTAATCAAGCTTCCTATCGTTTTTCCATAAACAGCTACAGTACTAATATTAATAAACATTTTAGGTGTAGTTGCCTGTTTTTCTAAAGCTTGTAATAAATGTTCCGTTCCTTTCAAATTCACATCATAGAATGCTTGCTCTTCCAATGCTGTTTTTGGAAAAGTATGTGCTTTTCCTGCAACATGAATCACTTTATCGATTGGTATTGAGGGTAAAGTAGGTATATTCTTTGCTATGTCACAAAGGATATGGTTTTTTGACATTTTCAAATGGCTTCGCCCCAAAGTAAGAATACTCTTACTATTCAGCGAAACTTCTTTCCAGATGTAACCTCCTAGGAAGCCACTTGCCCCTGTAAGCAGAACAGTCTGATTCATTTATTTATCAACTGTCTTAATTTAATAATTGGTCTCTTAACATATAATGATATAGGATAGTCGTACCCATTCATTTGCCAACATTCCTTTAATTCTTTCGTTGTAGTTATATAACTTCTTATTCCTCTTGTACTAACTCCTCCCATACGCATCTTCACTATACTTTTATCTAAAAATGTACTCTTATAACCCGAAATTTTAAGCATTCTAAACATAAATTCATAGTCAGAACAGATTTTGAAATGCGGGTAGTATAAGCCTATTTCATCATATACTTTTTTCTTGACAAATAGTGCTGGGTGGGGAGGTACTTCGCCATCTTCAAAGAAGCGATTATAGTAAGGTTTTGTACGCCAATAACGTACGATTTTATCTACCTGCCCGTGTTCAAAATATTCAATATTTCCATAAAGAGTATCTAATGCTGTGCCTTTCTGAAATATTTTTGCAATTTCTGCTATTATATTTGAGCTTGCAAAGATATCATCTGAATTTAAAATACCAATTACTTCGCCTGTAGCCCTTAGTATTCCTTTGTTCATGGCATCATAAATCCCATCGTCTGGCTCAGACAATATATTGGTTATATGTGGAAATTCCTCAACAATTTTCAGCGTATTATCTTTAGAATTACCATCAATTATAAGATGCT
>CALGLY010000299.1 GCA_937959095.1 uncultured Saprospiraceae bacterium | reverse complement strand
AATAGGAACAGGAAAAAATAATCTACCAGTTTTGCGACTTTATTTTGTCCTTCTAATGCGTTGAAAAAGTACTCCTTATGCAAAGGAATAATTCCTTTTAAAATGTACCTTCAACCCACAAATGCAAGAAATTAAAAAACGACAACACATTGATGAAGCACCTTTTCGTGATCTACCTTCTGTTATATTGCCAATCTATTTGTACAGCCCAAACTTTTGAACGCTTAGAAGTCCCGTTTTTCGATGGAGAAGTGCCCCTTTCCTTAGCTTTGACAGGCGGCATCAGCGCACCACGACTATCGAATGTAGATTTAAATAAAGATGGTATTCAAGATCTCTATATTTTTGATCGAGAAGGGAATGTCCATTTGACCTTTTTGAGTGATGATTCGTGCTTTGAATTTGAGCCTGAATACGCTGAAAATTTCCCAAAACTCAATGATTGGGCGTTACTCCTCGATTATAATGAAGATGGCGCAATGGATATTTTTACCGCTATTGAGGGGAATGTGCCAGAATCCGTTCGCGTCTTTACGGGCTATTTTCAAGAAGATAAAATTGCATTCAATCCTCATCTAGTAGCCTCTATGCCGATGACGAATGCGCTGCATGCCCTTACCGAAACAGGAACACAGCCTTTGTATATCAGCCGCGCGGATATGCCTGCGATTGATGATGTTGATTGCGATGGAGATTTAGATATTTTGAGTTTCCAAGAAGAAGGTAGTTATGTTACTTTTTATGAAAACCAATCCGTGGAATTGGGTTATGGCTTGGATAGTTTGATTTTTGTAGAACGCAGCCTGTGTTGGGGCGGCTTTTTTGAGACAGGAACGACCAACGAAATTGAATTTGCGCCTGAAATAGGAGCTTGCGCAAGCGGACTGTTGCCTAATACTACTGCGCCCAAATCAGGGCTGCATCCTGGTTCTGCTTTGCTTACTTTGGATTTAGATAATGACCAAGATGTAGACTTGCTAATTTCCGATATCGGCTCGCCGGATGTGAGCGCGCTATACAACGGAGGCGATTGCTCCACCACTTGGATGAATGCTCAAGAACAATATTTTCCTACTTCTGATACTGCTGCTAATTTAGGGCTTTTTCCTGCGCTGTATAAACTAGATTTGGATCAGGATGGGATAGAAGATTTAGTTTACGCGCCTAATTTTTCGTCGAATTCGAGGAGTCGAGATATTTGGTTTTATAAAAATATAAGTACTGATGATACGCCCAAATATGTGCTGAGAAACAAGCAATTTCTAGTAGATCAGATGCTTGATTTTGGCGTACTTTCCAATCCTGCTTTCGTGGATTATAATGCGGATGGTTTATTGGATATTGTCGTTGGTAATCTGGGGTATCGTTTGCCTTCTGCTGCCTTCGATGCGCGTTTGATTCTATTTGAGAATACTGGAACGGCTGAAAATCCTATTTTCCAATTGGTAGATGAAGACTATTTAAATTTTAGTCGCTTTTTCGGAGAAGCACGTGGTTTCGCGCCTACTTTCGGTGATATGGATAGCGATGGTGATGTGGATTTGGTAGTCGGCACGTCTACAGGCGAATTGTTTTTTGCCGAAAATACAGCAGGCGCAGGCGCGACTTTAGTTTTTGATGAAGTAGATTTAAATTGGTTTGAAATTCGTACAGGACAACTTATTATGCCTTGTATTGCAGATGTGAATGGAGATGGGCTCAATGATTTATTAGTGGGGGAGTGGAGTGGAAATATTAATTATTTGCAAAACATAGGTAGTCCAGAACAACCCGAATTTCTCCCGAATCCTGATGATAGTCCCAATAGCAGTTTTTTCGGGCGTATAGATACGCGTGAATTGGGGATGACTACGGGGGCTGCTGCACCTACAGTTGTGGAAGCAGGTGGATCGCTTCAACTTATTACAGGTTCACAAACGGGAAGATTGAAACACTATAAAATTAATCGAACGGATGTGCATAGCGAATTTGAAGCTGTCTCCCTAGATTTTGGAGGTCTTCAAGAAGGATTCGTCACACGTCCAAGTCTTGCGGACATTAATAAGGATGGTTGGTATGATGTGCTAGTCGGAAATATGCGCGGAGGACTTAGTTTATATACTACTAATTTGAGCGCGGCAGGAACTACACCAAGCAAAAATTATACGGAATCATCCATCGTGAATGTTTTCCCAAATCCCGCACAGCATCAATTTCAATTGCAAATCGAAGACTGGCAAAATTACGAACAGGCGAATCTTTTGGACATCAATGGTAAATTGATGCGCCAAATAACTATTCAAAAAGAGCATACCCAAATCTCGACAACTACACTAGATGCAGGTTTGTATTTTATAGAACTCCTCGGTGAAACTAGCCGTGTGATGAAGAAAATTGTACTGTTTTAGATTTCTAATTTTTCCAAATTTCGCATAGAATTATTCTGATGATGCTCTACATGATAAATCGTGAAATAAAGCATTTCTCGCAACGTCAGTTTTCCTATAAGAGGATGTGGTAAAATATATTTATCTAAGTCTTCTTCCTTGTATTTTTCAACAAGCTTTGTGAGTTGCTGAATGTTTTGTTCTAGTTTATCGGAAGATTTAGTACGCTCTTCAAAAGATCTTTTTTTAGGGGTAAATTCTCCAAGAGAATCTAGCGGAGCGTCTGCTAGTTTCGTTTGATAGCGTGTCACCATCTCATCATATGTGCGTGATGGGCGATTTGCTTTTCCAAATTGCATTTTCAAGGCCATTCTTGGCATCTTGAATGCTACTACAAGCGGCGAAGTCCCTTTTATGATATGATCTACTTCTTGTGATGCGGACCATTTTTCATCATTCAAGGAAAAATCAAATGCTTCTTCACTCAAGCCATTAATATAGGTGATAAAAGCTTGATGCTTCTGCTCTAATTTTGTTATAATTTCCTGTTTTGTCATTTTTTCTGTTTTCTATAAAGACTGCAAAGCTACTAACTTTTTATAATCGCCACCTTGTTCTAGTAAATCGGTATGTGTGCCGCGCTCTAAGATTTTGCCGCGTTGCATCACTACAATTTCATCGGCATGCTGAATGGTAGAAAGCCGATGCGCTACCACGATCGTCGTCCTATTCTGCATGACACGAACGAGGGCTTCCTGCACCAATTGTTCCGATTCGGAATCTAAGGCAGAAGTCGCTTCATCCAAAATGAGGATAGGCGGATTGCGGAGAATAGCCCGCGCAATAGTGAGGCGTTGGCGTTGACCACCGCTCAAATTCATGCCTCTATCTCCAATATTGGTATCATAAGCTTGTTCAGTTTCTAGTATGAAATCGTGGGCATTGGCGACTTTTGCGGCGGCTATTACTTCCTCTTTTGTCACATTTTCTAGCCCGAAAACGATATTATTATAAATGGTGTCATTGAATAAAATCGCTTCTTGCGATACGATGCTCATTAAAGCACGTAGGTCGTGTAGGCGAAGATCTTTAATATTCTTATCATCTATAAAAATACCGCCTTCTACTACATCATAGAAGCGAGGAAGTAGATTGATAAGCGTAGATTTACCCGAACCCGAAGCTCCAACTAATGCGACTACCTTGCCTTTTGTAATGCTTAGATTGATGGCTCGCACGGCATCTTCTCCAGCTTTTTCATAGCGAAAACCTACCTTTCGATACTCGATGGCATTTTCAAAACTAGGAATTGGGAGCGCGTCCGTTTTTTCTTCTATGGTATTTG
>CALGLY010000298.1 GCA_937959095.1 uncultured Saprospiraceae bacterium | reverse complement strand
GTTAAAAATACTCGCCATAGCCTTGCTATGTCTGCGTTTTTTGCCTCGTCTAAATCCAAAATAAATTCGAAATCTGTTACAACTTATTCTTTATTCATTCCTTAGGTTATTTTCTACAAATTCCCTTACCGAAGTCGCTTTAACAACTTTTGTGCAGCGGTAGCGTGCTTGCTATCCGATTGAAAAGACTCCAATAAAGTCCTAGCGGCTTCGATATTTCCAAGTTTCAGACTATTCAGTGCCAAATACCATCTTGCATCCATTTGCAAGCTGAAATTTGAATTATTTGCCAGCTCCACTAATTCGGCTTGTGCTATTTCGTAGTCTTGTGTCTGCATAGCAGAAAGAGCTTTGTAATAAGCCGTTTTGTCTGCAAATTCGCTATTTGGATATTGCGCTTGAAACGCACTTAATTGTTCTCGTGTTTGCTCAAAATTTCCATCCTGATACATCTGCATGGCAGTTTGTAGTTGTTTCAGGGCCGCTTCATTTGTTCCAAAACCCGTTTCTTCTAAGCGCGATGCTACTTCTATAGAAAGTACATCTTGGGGAGTCGTAAAATTATTCGCAAACACACGCTCTGGGCTGATTGGGCTTAAAAATAACCACCAAGCCGCCATCAATAACAGTGCAAGCGAAGCCGCAAAGGCTAATATTCGACGACTTCCTATTCTACGCACACCTGCCTGCTCGCCTCGATTCATATCCACGACTTTTGCAGTAGTACTTTTTTCTTTTAACATTTCTGCACGAGTAGCACCGACCAATGCCCGAAAGTCCAATTCTGCACTATGCTTAATTCCTTCCAAAACGGTAGCATGGAAATCTACTTCTTCCCTTAAGCCCTCTTCTGTTTCTAAGCGTTGCTTGAAGTTCGTCAAATCTTCTCCTTTCATCTCCTGATTCAGGAAATTTTCTAGTTCATCTATGTTGTAATCTTTGTTCATGTCCCTTGTATTTTCCGTTGCGTAAGTCGCCTTACGCAAGTCCTAGTTTGGCATATTCTGTTCGTACTTTTAGTTTCAAGCTTTTCATGCATTTATAGCGGCGTTTTTTTGCATATTGCTCCGTGAATCCCATTGCTGCTGCAATTTCACGCAAAGACATTTTTTTGAAATAAAAATTAACTAATACGTCTTTGCAGTTTCCCTGCATCGTTTGTATTGCTTTGGCAATGAGTTGATGCTTCTGTTCTTCCTCTTGTTTTGCTTCTACTTGGTCTTCTTCTGTGAGAATATATTCTTTATCCGAATGCTCATCCATCACTAGTTTCAAACCACTTTTGGAACGTTTCCGTAATTCATTCAACCAGAGATTACGCGTAATACCGTACAAAAAGGTTTTAATATTGCTCGTGAGTCGAAAATTAGAATCACTAACTTTACGATAAAGTACGACTAATGCCTCTTGAAAGAAGTCTTCTGCGTCACTATGTGTACCACTATTTTTTTTGATAAAACTTGCACATTCTGGAAAGGACAGTTGATACAAATTACGAATTGCTTGTTGGTTGCCTTTTCGTAATTGCTCAACAATAAGATCTGTATTTAGCTGAATATTACTCATTTGTTAGTTATGTAATAACCAAGAATGATTCGCATATAAAAATACAAAAAATCATTAAAAACATTCTAAATCAGCGTATTAATGTTGCGAACAAATGCTTGTAAAATCTTAGCGTAGCAAAAAAAAAAGTCTTTTCTGTCACAACTAAGATGATTTACTCAGCTAAGTCCAGCTACAATTTATGATAACGACCTGTCACAAGTGCCTCTTTCCATGTTTATAACTGTTTGTGTGTCTAAAATCATTTCCATTGTATTGCTAAAAGGAGAAAAGGTGACCTTGAAAATAGCCAAAATTTTGTTTTTTAGCATTAAAACAAAATTTGACTATCTTTGATTTTAGCGTTCACATCTAAAATCTTTCCAATGAAAAAAAGTCTTGTTTTTCTAGTTTTCATTCTGCTAATCATTAGCGCATGTCAGCCTTCCAAAGTCGTATTTGAAGATGCCATTTGTATCGAAAATATCACAACAATTGATCCCACAGCAGGCGCGACTGCCGCGCAAACCGTTATCATTAAAGACGGAAAAATCCATAAAATTGCTCCCACTAAAGAACTCGAACTTGCCGAAGAAAACACCATCATTGATGGTACAGGAAAATACTTAACACCAGGACTTTGGGACGCGCATGTGCATTTCGCTTATATGGAAGACCTTGCTCCGAGTATGTTCAATTTGTTTCTAGGTTATGGCGTGACGAGTGTGCGCGATACGGGTGGCAAAATCGACTTCGTGAAAGCATGGAAAGACAAAGCACTCGCCAATCCAACAGCTGCGCCACGGGTGATGATAGCAGGCCCGCTGCTGGATGGAGAACCAAACGTTTATGATGGTAGCACCGAAGGACGACCAGAACTTTCGGTCGGTTTGGATGATGTGGAAGCGGTGGAACAGGCAATTAATAGTTTGGATAGCATCGGTGTAGATTTATTGAAAGCCTATGAAATGCTCACGCCCGAACAATTCGCTAAAGTAACCGAACTCGCCCGCGAAAAAGGTTTGAAAGTAACAGGACACGTGCCGCTAAGTATGGACGTAATCAGTGCATCTAATGCAGGACTAAACAGCATGGAGCACATGCGAAATTTGGAACTTTCGTGTGCTTCCAACTCGGATGAATTATTAGCACAACGTCGCCAACTCCTAGCAGATGGACAGGATGATGCAGGCGGAATTTTACGCTCTCGTATTCATACCGCACAGCGCAGAACGGCGGTCGAAAACTACGATGAAACTCGTGCAGATGAGGTACTCTCGGTCTTAGCAAAGAATGAAACTTGGCAAATTCCGACCGTAACGCTTGGTACAGGTTCTGCACAGCGACACTTCACCCGCCCAGAATGGAAAGCGACCTTCCAGTATTTACCAGAAGCTACACAACAACAATGGCTCGACGAAATCAAGGAGGTCGAACAACTCGATATACCGCCTTTCAACCGCAAATATGCCGATTGGATGTTCAATATCATTGGCAAAATCCATGCCGCAGAAATTGATATTATGGCTGGTACGGATTGCCCTATTTTCTATCTTACCCCAGGTTATAGTCTGCATGAAGAATTAGC